>NZ_CP134160.1 GCF_032197885.1 Levilactobacillus namurensis
TATTTGTTGTTCGTTCATCTTGATCGCCAGACTCATCATCTACTCGTTGCTTTTCTTGATCAGCCGGAATCCCAGTAATCGGTTCAGCTAAATTACGCAATGTTTCTGCAGAAAATTTGCCCGTCTGATTGAGACCTTGAATAAGTGTCATCGTTTCCTGATTGTTCTTAGGCAGATTAGGCGTGAATGCGATTGTCACATTGTCGGCCGGATTGTTTTCAGCGGTGATCGTAACGTCGTTATTTTTGAGATAGCTCCAATACGTCATTAGTAACCGCAACCGACGCCGTATACCACGCTGATAAAGTGTTTCCGACATAGCCATCTCTTGGTCACTGCCCCATAGCTTGTAAGCCATGGCTACGCCCGACGCATTGGCTGCAAAGTTTTGGTCAGTTGTGTCGGGTGTATTTGTGTCCTTATGAATGTCGGATAACAATTGGTTAATGTAAATTTGCCACTCACTAGCATTCAACGACTTAGTCAGATAAGCTGCCGATGTTGGCACAATAGTTGGCGATCCGTTTGGATTTTTCTGGACATATGGCCGTAGATACAAAACGTTTGTGTTGCTATCAAGCACCTTTTCAACCATAACGGGTGCATTGCTTTTCCCGTTGGTTGTGGATTCATTTGTATATCCACCACTCACATTGTCAATGTAAACTGGCTGGCCGTCTGGTCCTAGTTTTTGCTCTGACTTACCGGAATTGTTGGCAACTTTCCCGTTGATCATCAGCATTGAATTGCTAAAGTCTTCTTGGCTGTTAGCCATTTCGGATAACGCTTGGTCATAGGCATCAATTTCATCAAGTTTAGTCTCCCAAGCGCCCACGCGTTCTTCATTTAAGCTATATTCAGTTAACGGTACTTGTTGGAAAAAGTGTTCTTCGGTGTCTGTCAGAGTCCAATCACTATCGGGTTCGTCCCCCGCTTTAAAGTGATAAATGTTCTTATCCGTATAGACTTCAACTTGATAGTTTGTTTCATCTGCCACCTTAACGACGTAATAACGCACAGCAAATAGTTCTACGGGTTCTACGTCGGTAGACCAGACTACAAACGTACTATTGGGATCGATTGCCGTAACTCGTGGACGTTTTGACCCGTCTGCTACATATAGCAGTTCATACGCACGACCAGTATTCGCTAAGTTCTTGCCCATAATCTTTTCGTGATACGGTTCATCATTAGTTTGATTAAAATCATCTAGTGCTTGCATTGGCCCTTCGCCAGTGTCGGTGTCATCATCTTTGTTTTGGTACCCGAACGTTAATGGCGTGCCAAACTCATATCCTACTTGAATGTTAGTAATATAGCGCGCCAATGCACTAGAGATACGGTTATCTGCTCGATGGCTCTTCTTGTTAGACAACCAGTAGTGAATGTTATTGTCTGCTTGGTAATAACGTTCCAATTCAAGAATTCGTGGCAATTGATTTGTGTAGTGATCGTTAACGTACCACTGCACTAACTCTTCAAACGCCGCTGGGGTATCTTTAATAGCGTCCCAGGTTGCTTGCGGAATGCTGTATCTTTGGTTAGTGTCGAACGCATAGCGCCCACCATAACGTTTGCCGTTTAGCAGGCTAATCGAGTCTGGCTTAGGATTAATCGACAGGCTGTGAGCTGTTTTGTCGTTTGTCTCTGCCATCATTGTTCACCTCGCTTTCATGCAGCTTGCAATAATTGTGTGCAAACTTAACGGCCAGCAACCTATTAGAGTCGCTGACCGTCTTATCTTCTTCGTTAATATTCTCGTTAATCAGTTCTGCCATCGCTTCAATAATATATTTGACATCTAAGCCAATTGGCACTGAATAAGTAATGCCTCTATCGGTAAATTCAAGTGGTTTACCATTAAGCATCGGCTCAAACACATTCATATCAAGCGGCGCTGTGTCCTTGGTAGTTGCTTGTTTTTTCCACTCTTCCATCGTCATGAGCTTTGCCATCAATTTCACCTCAAAACCTATGCTTAAATGTCCAATCTAGGTGTACTCTATATAGACATTACAACTTAAAAGGCCAAATCCCCTATAAAACCAAAACCCGTAAGCTTAAGACCTGCTTTTTAATTGTTTAATCAACTGTCCATTTTGAGTGTCTATTTTAGACATGAATAAATTACCAAAAATCATCAGGGTAATCGATCAACCCATTATCAGCTAATAGCTTTGTCTGATCGTTATAACTGTTATCCGGTTGTTTGTTATTTTGATTCCACAGCTTGGTTGCAATCGCATATCGTACAGCGTCCATGACATGGTCATGCTCTTTAACCGGCTCACCCGTTTTGTCATTCCAGACGTACTGATACACCTCGTCTAAGAACTGCTGTATGCCTTCTTGAACAGCCATAAACTTATGCTGCTTAATAAGCCCCGCAACTTGTTCAATGCCCTTTAAAACTGATTTATACGCATACTGAGCGTTGATGTTGTTTTCCTTGAACTCATCAATATGTTCAACCCGGGCTGTGTCACAATAAAATGGAATATTGTGCCCATAGTCTTGCTGTATCTGCTTAGCGACATTAACCCAATGGTCAATCTGTTGTAAATTACCGGTGTGTTCCTCAACCAAGTACGTATTACCCTGATTATCGTCAGCAAGCACCACAAGCGACGTATCGTGCTCGTAGCCCCAATCGACGCCACAATAGTACGTTAACTGTTGATCAGCAGTTCGTTTATCAAACTCGGCGCGAGTAATTAGATTCTTTGATTTGTCAAAGTCTTGATAGACCAGGCCTTCACCAGCAACCCATAATCCTAAGATACTGCGATCATAGAACATGCCGCTCATTTGAGCCTTCATATCATGCACGTACTTCTTAGGCAAAAATGTATTGTCGTCCATCGTGAAATGATTGTAAATGATACCCTTTGACTCGTCCTTAGCCTGATCAATGTACTTTCGCTTAAGCCAATGGGTTGGCGTATCTGGGTTGGTATCACCAATGATTCTAGCCCCTTCAAATCCACGAACACGATTACGAATTTCTGTGAATACTTGTTCATTAGCTAATGACATTTCATTAATATAAGCTCCCCAGGCATTCATACCACGAATAGATGCCATACCAGCAATTGAACCCGTATAGGCTTGTACAACCCGCACGCCAAACAATTCAAAAGCACCATGCACATCAAACTTAATATTAAGCATAGGGTAAGCCTGCATGATTTCTTGCAGCACGTTGTTAGCGATCGTCTTACTAGAAAATCCGGCTAGAATGTATTGCGCTTTCTTATCCATTGATTGGGCTAACTTGCCAATCCGCAGTAGCTCACGCAAGAACATGTCATTGTCAATGACCGTCTTGCCAGAACCAACGGCCCCACTGTTGATCATTAGCGACCAGTCGTCACGGTCAAACTGCTTGAAGACTTCAACTTGCTTCTTTGTATACTTCAAATCGGCATAAGTTGTCATTTGTCGCTGTCCTCCTTCAACCGCTCGAACATCTTGTCAAACTGCTTACCAACATCTTGGCCACCGCTTCTAGCATCACGAGCCTTTTGTTCTGCCACATCAGCTTCAGCTTCTAGCTTGCGAATCTTTTGTTCTTCGACCTCTTTGCTGTCATTTTTGAGCTTGCCATTTAGTTTGAACCACAGTTCAGCTGCAGCTACCTGCTCTTTAGTGGCCGCTGGCGTTATAGTGGTCTCATTCGTTTCATATCCAGATCTCATAGTAGCTGTTGGCTTAGATTCCTTTTTCACGCCTCTCAAAGCAATTTCTTTTTTTAAGTTGTCGGTTTGAACAAAATCACGTTTGATAGGCTTACCAGCAGCAATTCGATAGACGTTTTTGAGCACTTCATCAGCTTCATCAGATTCGTGTTTTTCAACATTTTCAGTCTTTTTAATGATATATTCATGAATTCCAGTGTTTTCCAGTAATTGTTTAGTTGCGTTGCGAGCTGTACCCTTTGCGTAGCCTGCTTTTATAGCTGATTTATATGCGTTGTTAGTTTTAATGAATTCGTTAGCAAACTTGCGCTGTTTTGCTGTTAATTTACGTGTCATTACATATCACCACGCCTCCGTCCTTTAGAATTTCGTTTCTTAATACTTAAGCACATTTTCCGTTATTTTTTTGTACAAATTTTCTGTATCTTCTTTTGATTTCTGATCATCACCGTACCCAATCTTCGATAGAATCTTGATACAATCTTCGACCTTACCTTCGAACTTCACATTTTGTTGATTTTCACCGATGTTACTATCAATAGTTACTTTCATGGTCAATGACCTCCTGTGCTTGCTTATGGTTGCCCCACGTCATGGCACCCTGGTTGTCTACAGCGTCTTACCCTTGGCATGATCACCACCACCTTTGTATAATTGGAATTAATACCACTTGGCAAGATCATTACTAGCTAGTGTGCTGTCTAACATATTGTCTAATGGATTTACAATCTTTTATCGTTTCAAATGTTGTCAAGCCCATCCTCGTGCATCATGGCGTCTAATGGACTACTCTTAGCAGCAACTCATCTCTACGTTTGCCTGCTGCAGAAAAGTTTGTTTTCTTGCCAAAATTAAAAGCCACCTCGGTATGAGGTAGCTTTGTGTATTCGCTAATATAAATTTCTTTTGCTGGGCATTCATGTAGATACCAATTCTCGAATGCTTTATGGTCGAATCCACCATAATCATGCTGAGTCCCAACGTATGGCGGATCACAATAAACAACGTCATCAGTATCGATGACTAGTTCGCGATAGTCATTTACGGAATATTGCAGTCGCTGCAGTCGCTCCAGTTGTTGCAGTTGTTCCAGTTGTTGCAGCCGTTCCAGTTGTTGCAGTTGTTGCAGCCGTTCCAGTTGTTCCAGTTGTTGCAGTTGTTGCAGCAAATCATAACGAGAACTAATATTCATTTGTTCTCGTCGCCATTTATGGAATAATCTGTACTTCTCACTAATTGTATTAGCATTTAAAGAATAGCTATATAATTGGTCAAATTCCGTCCCAGTGTTTCCGTAAAAGAGGGCCCTAGTTAGCAATAACTTTTCCTCTTCATTCTTTTTATTCCACAAATAAGTACTCTGATTATTGCTAAATGAATAAGCAATTAACACTAACGTTCGTTCGATCGAATCAGGTTGATTATCTCGCCAATCAAAAAATTGTTCTCGTGTTAATGCTACGTAATCCATCAGGTTGAAATGCGGTTCATCATTGACTAATGCTCTTAATAGCTCAACTACAGTTTTTCTTCGGTCATTATATATTACTTCTTCGTATTTACCAGATGAAGCAGCTGTCAAGCTAACACATCCACCACCGCCAAATACATCAACAAATCGTTTGCCATTGGGTAAGGATTCCATAATTTGTTCAACCTTCTGTCCCTTGTTGCCAACGTATGGCAGTCCACGCTTCCATTTATCTTTTACTTTCATCTTGGCTATGTTTTCCTTTCGATTCCAAATTAAAAGCGCCATGCTTATCAGCACGACGCTCACGTTTCTTCTTATCAGCCAACCAACGCTCTAAGTCACGATAGCAATAATCTTCTATTGGGCTAGCATAACCATACTCAGTGTGTCGCATGAAGCCACACTCCCAACACGATAATGAGTAGCACCATCAGCAGGCCGAATATTAAGTCCCAACACGAGTTGTCCCGTTGATAGTTTCTCATTACATCACTTCCGAACTAAAAGGCCGCCTCGTTTGAGACGACCGTGTATGTGATTGGTGTGGAATCGAACCACACGCGGTAATGAACCTCCTGACGTGGGCAGTCCCCATTAGTGGGGAATTTATTCAGCCACGTTTCAACCACCCGTCGACTTACGCTTTTAGCTTAGCGTATAGAACTCGCATTTTGGGATTGCGCAATACCGCGGTTGCTGACCAATGGTCCCGGTGGGAATCGAACCCAAAACATTTCACAATTATAAGTTGTGCGTACTAGCCTTTATACATTACGGGACCTAACTTAATTGCAATACGTGCAACGGGAGTCGAACCCGTATCTTCTTTACTCTGCCGTTGAGCTATGCACGCCCATTTCATCAATCGCTTATGGTACCAATTTACACCCAAATTAGGGGTCAAAAGTGCGCAATTAGTGCACGATTTTATAAATCATACAGCCCTAATTCTTTAGCACAATCATGTATGAACTGCTTTTTTAAATAAAATGCCTTTCTACGGCTTACATGGATCAATCCATTAGTGATTAACCCATCAATCGTATATCGAGGCCGTTTTCTGAAATACAGTTCGTCAATAATAATCTCGGTATCTTCTCCCACTTCATCTAAGCAGTCATCGATAACCTGACGCTGCTTTTTGAGTGCGTTAATCCGTTTGTCCTCATCCAGCGTTATAATTAATCGGTCTGTTCTGTCGTTGAATCCGTTCTGTGCTCGACCGCCGCCAACGTTCTCATCAACTGGTGTTACCGGATAACGTAACTCCTGCGCACGTTGTTCAATGTACTTATCAATCTTAGGATAATCACGCAGAATATCTTCTACTGTTCTAATCGTTGATCGTTTCACCCATCATTCCTCCATCTTAAGCTTATTTTAAGTTTGCTTTAATGTTAATGGCATAATATTTCATTCGTTGGCTGCGGAGTAAGAGTTAATTTAAATAGTCAATTTGGGGTAAGGGCTGCCGGTAAGTGGCCCTTTTTTGCTGTCTAAATATTTTGTGATTGCTTTTCCAGCTCTAACCCATGCTCATAAACCGAATGGTTGAGTTCCGCATCTACTGACTTGGCCTTTTGTACGTACTGCTCAACGCTTGTAACGCGCTCATCTCCACGTTTCATCATATCCTTAGCAACCGCCTGCAAAGCTAGTGGCATAGAGTTGTAGTAGCCCAAAATGCGCTCATTAAAAGCCTTTCCAGTCTTAGTTGTGATAGTTTTAGGCGTTCCATCGTCATTAATCTTAGCTAGTGACACAATGTAATTTCGTGGTTCACTCGTAATGTGATACTCACTGATTCGCATATCGATCATGATCATTCCTCCTAAAATGGCCGTGTCAGCTCGTGTAGCACGTTAGTAATCTCCGCATTGCTCAGCATACCCAAAGCAATGTAAACTTCCTTAGGAACGCTGTGATTGCTTAATTTTGATTGGAATACAGCTAGTCCCATAAGCACATCATCTTTTGGCACTAATGATTCCAGATAGCTAAGTAACATACGCTGGTTACCGTTCATTACGTCTCGTGTTTTATCCATACGTCCTCCTACATGAATACCATCGTCAGCTCATGGATAACCTGGTTTCGTTCCTTCGCTGACAGCTTGTTAATCGCGCTGCGTTGGCTATTGCTCAACTTGATAAAGTGATTGCCACACCACACTAACGCCTGTGCCACATCGCCGTCATAGCTTTCCATGCCTTGCAGCACGTAATTGCGATACTCGATCTGTTCGTGTGTCATCGTTCGCCCTCCCAATCTCAACATCACTCGGTGCCACCTCAATATGCCTGTGGCTACCTTCAACTTTAATCATCGCTAACCGCCTATCACCACGCGTAATCCAGCATATCCATGTAGCAGGCTGTTTATCGTGGCGCCGATGGTAATACACCTTATCACCGTGCTTCATTGGCTGCCTCCCGTAGCTTCTCTCGCATACAGCGCACCCAATCCTTATCACGGTGCATAACACTAGCGACTCCTTTATTATTAGGCTTGTTCATGTGTTTGACGTTGTATTTCAGTTGTGTCAGCTCATCTGGTGTGGCTTGGTAATCCAATTCGTCACGTTTTCGCATTCTGTCACGTAATTGCTGTATATATTTCGGTTTATTGGACCGTTCTTGTGCAATATATTTGTTGGTATATCCGTGTAAAATCATGTGGCGCAGCACATTATTTTCTGCTGTGTGTTCTTCCTCAGTTTGACCGCGGATCTCTTTTTTAACATCTTCCGGCCAATCATCTGGATCGTCGCCATAATTGGCATAAGCCTCCCTGATTGCGGCCGCCATTTTCTTGTTTGATGACATACACCTCTACCCCTTTCTCAATAGTCGTTTTGTCTCGTTCCTTAGTTCTTCAAATTCAAGTTTACGCCGTTCTTTCAAAACTTCATTGCAATTAGGACATGGGCTAGCTGTGACGGTGCTTGCCGTGCAGTGGTGAAAAACGCCAGTGCCATGACACAATGGGCATTCACTCATATGTTACGCACCCCTTTCATGCCGTCAAAAATAAGTTGCTGTTCTGGGTTGTCTGGATATACGCGATCAATGAACTTGCCTTCATACATCTGTTTCAGCTGTCCTTTGGTGTTGTTGGTTGTAATGATGGTGATACCCTTAGCAGTGTTGTGGTTAAAATCAACTCTAGCGTTAGACACCCGATACATGATGTCTTGCAGATCCTTATGAACCGGTTTAATGTTGCCAGTCATACCGCCTTCTGTGCCAAAATCATCTAGTACCAATACATCAACCTCAATCATTGAACGCGTTATGTTGAGTAGTTTGGAACGAATTGAAGTGTCCTCATATTTATCATTGACCATTCTTAGCAGTTCAGCAGTTGATACAAACATACCACTACGTCCATGGCTCATCAGGTGGTCCAACATAGCTAGTGCTAAAGACGTTTTACCAACGCCACGATCACCCATCATAGCCACGTTAAAGTTTTGGTTTTCCAATTGCTTGGCCAACACGAATGCCTTCTTGCCTAGTGATTTAGCTAAGTGTGGATTGTCCTGCTTAGCAATATCCCAGTTGCCAAACGAGAATTTGAGCGGTATGTTTCCTGACCAAACCGAGTAGCTATAGTACCGGGCCATTTTGTCCCGTTTCAATTGTTGAGTTGCTTGTTCGGCCGTCTTACGATCTAATTCTTCTTTAGTCGGCAAGTGGTTCAGGTCAACATGGTGGGCATTGGCTAGCCGCTGAATATATCTCTTGTCAAAAGTAACGTGCTCCATATTAACCTCCCGTCCAATACTCGCGGCCCTCATGTTTTGGTTCATCAGGTACTGCATTCAAATATCCTTCAAATTTACTAGCTCTAAATAAAGTAGATGGCCTTAAATACTGAGCCATATCTTTATTGTTGAGCCACAGTTTGCATTGATGGTCTATTACTTTTTGCATATCTTCGGCGCTAAATCCATCATGCTGTCGTGCCATAACTAATCCCTTGTTAGTGTTAGTGTGTTTGAAATGCTTGCCAGTCTTTTCGTTGAGATAGTCAATTACAGATTGCCAAGAAAACTCAGGTGCTGCGTTAGCTGCACAATGGTTTTTACTTGTATTTAGTATTTCTTGTTTTTGGTAATTCTTATTATTGGTAGTTCTTAGTGACGGGTTTTCCCTTGGACGGCTTTCCCGTCCGACGGGTTTCCCGTTCGACGGATAATCGGATAAAAACCATTCCATTCCTTTTATTTGCTTAGCTTCATCAAATTTTACAGATCTGATTAAATATCCAGCATTTTCCAGCTCCTTCAACCCATTTTGTAAGGATTCTCGTCCATCAACAACTGAATGCTTCTCAATTTCACTTACGTAGAATTTCCAGTTGTCCGCCTGGCTCCAAAGATAAAGGAATATTCCTCTTGCTTTCCAGCTAAGGTTAGAATCTCTGACAACTTTATTGCTTACGTTCGTGTAAGTATTATTAGTGCTCTTTATGAGTCTCGCCATAATCTCCTCTAACTCCAATCTTTTCCAACGTTTCTTCGTCCAGCTTGATCCCAGTAACCGGAATGTGATGCTTCTCGCCAAACGCTGTCGGCCCGATTTTGTGCCATTCTGTATGGTGCTCACGACACAAACAGTTAACTCGTAGTTGCGTATGGTCAAGATGATTCCGATCACGGCCAGACCCAACCGTATCAACATGGTTAATATCCGCATGTTCACGGCCACACACCATGCACCGACGATGCCGGCAACACTGATATTGGTAATACTCTTGCTCTCTCGGTAGCAATTCATAGCCTTGTTTGAACGGTACACGCCACGTAAACATGAAGTCGATAACTAGGTCGAGTAACACGTTAGCATCGCTCACAGACGATTCTGTCGTGTCTGACAGGCTAATCTCATTACCGTTGGTATACTCACGATATTGGCCATAAAACATTGCTTTCAGGAAGTCTTGTGGCACCACGAAGTAATCAGCAATATCATTTAGCAGGGCAAAGAATAGACGCCGTTGTTGCGGTCTAGCTTTGCGTGTGTCGGCTAGTTCCCAATCTAGGTAAAGTTGGTCACGCGAACCGCTAACGGTCTCGATATGGTCTAAATTAGGCTGGTGGTCAAGCTCAACTAACAAGTATGACTTGCCATTACGTTCAAAGTATTTCGATCGTGACCGCTGCATTTAATCACCTCAAATCAGAATGGTAACTGATCATCCTGAATGTCAACATTGCCAGCGTTGTTAGCAAACGGATCACTCGTATTATTTTTCGGCCGGTTGTTTTGATAACTACCGTTACCAGTAGAGTTTTTTGATTCTAAGAATGAGAAGTTTTCAACAATAACTTCTGTGACGTATACGCGTTGGCCTTGCTGATTTTCATAGTTGCGTGTTTGAATACGTCCTTCAATGCCGACAAGAGAGCCCTTGTGGAAAAAGTTGGCAAAGTTTTCTGCCGACTTACGCCAGATAACGCAACTAACAAAATCAGCTTCCCGCTCACCTCGTTGGTTGGTAAACCGCCGATCAACGGCCAGATTGAAAGTAGCTACAGCAGCACCGCCTTGCGTATACCGTAAATCCACGTCACGGGTTAGTCGCCCAGTTAAAACTAC
Organism: Levilactobacillus namurensis; assembly: GCF_032197885.1. Taxonomy (NCBI): domain Bacteria; kingdom Bacillati; phylum Bacillota; class Bacilli; order Lactobacillales; family Lactobacillaceae; genus Levilactobacillus; species Levilactobacillus namurensis. The sequence continues at coordinate 10,776 of NZ_CP134160.1, forward strand.
TCGATTAATCATTTGAATTCCCCTTCTCACTTTGTTTTTTTAATTGAGCAGTCACTAGGCTGATCAGTTGGTTAGCACCATCATGCGTCAAATCGTTGACCTGGCTAACGTTTAATTTTTCCAGATAACCGTTTCTAACAGCTTCAATTGGGGCGCTTGCTGCCTTACTCATTGCCTCAAACAATCCATTAAGTGTTGTGGCCTGCTGTTTAGTTACAGGCAGGGGTTGACGATTGTTTTGTTGTGTCCCGTTATTTCTATGAGCTGGTTGTTGTGCCGTACGGTTGCTAGGAGCCGCTTTAGTTGCTTGTTGTCCATCGTCATCTTTAGAAGCGGATACACCGAATGCGGCTGATAAACTATATCGTCGTGCATAAGTTTCGGCAGATCCGAATGCCTGCGCGTCTTTACGCTGTACTGGCATACTAAGCGGATTGTAAATAATGTACTCGCCACTAGCATCAAACAGCATAGTCGTAATAGAAACACCATTAGGATCGCTGGTCGCTTCCTGCGTATAACCTAACGACTCTGGCAACGCTCCATCTACTGCAGCGGTTAGGTCTTCCAAAGTTACATAGTTCCCATAATGACTTTTTCCATCTTTACTTGGTTGCGCTTTGAGTAAATTCTTACGGAATTGTGCCATACTGGTGGCCAAGTTTTTAATTGATTCACTTTTTTCCATAATTTCCTCCTACTTGATTCGAATTGACCGTGTCTGTACTAGCTTGGCGCCAGGAACCTCTTCGCCATCATTGAGGGCCTGCTTAATGGCCGTTTTATTCAGTTTCTTTTCTACCTCAGTAAATTCACCAGGAATAAGTTTATCGTCCGTCACAGCAACGCTAACAGGGTTATTTTGAATCCAAATAGACAGATCAATATCTTTGATTTTGTCCTTACCTGCTGTTTCCATTCCGTGTTGTAATGCCAATTTCAGCCGACTAATATTGTTGGACAACGCACGCTTTCGTTCTTGATCGTGTTTAATTTTATCTGCAAGTTGCTTTTCATCAGCTACCAGCTGATTAATAACTTTGCCGTAGCCAATTGCTTTGTCAGCGATGCTGTCTTGTAAACTTTCAATTGTGTCAGCAAACAGCTGCTGATCTTCTGGTTTGGCACTATTGGCTAATTCAACGACATGCAATAAGTTGCCCTCAAGTTCGTATAGATTCATACTTATCCCTCCGTTCGTAACTGTTCTAATCGCTGATTAGTGCGGTCAAGCTTAACTGCCAAATGCCGCTTATACTTTTCGTCAGTGGCGTGTTCCAGGCAATTCCGTAAATCTGTTGCTAATGTTTTCAGCGCCTCAACATGGACGTTATGTTCTAAGAGCGCTTGCTCCTCGTCAGTCTGATTAATGTGCGTGACCACAGGCTCAGCAAATTTTCGGTCATATTCCGCGCTTGTTCCGCCTAAAGCCATTGCCAACGCCCCGCTTTCTGAGTAGAATCGTCATAGAATAGTTTTGACAAACGTTTCATCTTTTCGAGTTCTGACGGCCAGGTCAGGGCTCTTTTTTTGTGCCATAATTTCATCGATCAACGACCTCCAATCCGTTAGTGAACATTTCAAATGGCTCATGTCCACGCTGCTTAATGACAGCAATTTTCTTATTCGACTTTCCGTAAACGTCTGGCTTGAGTTCCTACTTTACCAACACCAGCAGACACCACCTTGATACCTGCGGCATACGTATCTTCGTAACTGACCTTGTCACCAACATTAATTTTCATGTTGATTCTCCATTCCAAAAAAGTTTTTCCAAAATGGTGCCCATCCGCCGGCACGCACCACTGACTTACGTAGCTGATAACCGGCTGAGGCAATCAATACAATTACTGTTAGCCAGAAGGTTAGAAAGCCAACTAGCAGATAAGCTTCGTACATATAACCATTCCTTTCAGTTGTATACTTGGGTTATTCCAATTAATCGAGGTGATATAAATGGACAAGTATTTGTTGGACAAAGCCATTGAGTTAACAGGACACGAATTGAACTTTAATGCTTTGACTGCTATCGGAAACGATAGAGTTTCAATGCAAGCAGCAGATCACGATGAAGTCATGTCAATGGTCAAAACATTCTACGGTGATCTTGAGAAATTCAAGAACGACGCTGAGAAATAGCCTCACCATTTGCTTTAACTAGTATCTTTTTATTTTGGACTTCAGTGTTACTTGCGATAACACTGAGGTCTTTTTCAATTGCCCATAAGACGTTGATCAGTTTCTTCATGTTGTTTCCTCCTTATGCTGTCTGCTCAGCTTCAATTTGCTTAAAAAATAATTCTATCCGCCTTTTAAGTGACATAATTATCACAAAGGAGGTGAATGCTATGCCGAAACGTGTCAAGGTAACTCAGGAAGACAAGACTGGTCGAAATACCAGGTTTCACGATAACTTCACCGGCGAAGATTTTACTCGCGCTCAATTCAACAAAAAAATTAAGAGTGGAGATTACGTTGGATATAAAGTCAAAATGATAAACGGTGTTGAAACGCCTGTCTCTAAGCCTGACAAGACCAAGAACAATAATCTTGGCTAGTTACCCTCACCAACATCAAACAGGATTTTGTAGCCTTTTTTGGTAATTAGTTCATCCGCTGCGATGACTGCCACAGGCTCGCGATCCTTGTTAATGACGGTGATATTTGAGTAGCGTTTCCCAGCAATTTCTATTTGGGGACACTGCTCTTTTTCTTTTTCCATCAGCTCACCTCCTTATGCTGTCTGCTCAATACGTGGCAAAATTCCTTTCGATTTCAGGAAACTGTATAAGAACTCTTGCCCTTTTTGTGTCCACTTCATGGTGTTGCGTACCTTTTCAATACCATCACTGTTGGTGTATCCGTAGGGTTCGACATGTGTGTAGCCTTGATCCTGATACTTGGCATACAGCAACCACGTTTTACCTTGCTTGTATTGAATACCTAATCCATGCAGTAGCTTATTAAACTCACGCGCTGAGTAGCCGTAGTTCTTAGCGATTACCGATGTTGTTTCCAATCCTGGATTAGCTAACATCTTGTCGGTGTAGTCTGCTTTGGGCTGCAGCACTGAAATTTTCTCTGCTTGGTCAGCGGCCAAACGTAATGCTTCTGGCAACGTAGCTGGAATTTGAAATTTAACTTGCTGTTCCATCTTGTTGAATGCATCAATGTACTGTAGCTTGAATTGAAGCGCTTTGCTACCAGTGAATCCCATTGCTAGTAAGGTGAAACCATCACGGTTCAAGTAATATCCGCGTCGGTTCCGACCATAAGAATCGGGTAAATTGGTTTCCGAGAACATCTGCGCAAAATTGCGCACATCTTTCAGGTCGTCAATTGCTCGCAACACATCACGGTGATTCTTACCAAATGTTTCTGCTACTTTCAGGCTACTAGTAACTGCTTGTTTGTCTTTCATAATTACTAATTCATTCATGTGGTTCATTCCTTTCTATACTGGTTGTTCGATAGGAAACTTCGGTTTTTCCGAAGTCGGGTTTAAAAAAATATCGTTTACAGAAACATGCAAAGCTTTTGCCAGTTCATCTAGTCGATCATAGTTAGCCTTTCGTAGTGAATAAACATCACTTTCATAGCTAGAAATCGTCCGTTCAGTAATGCCCGTTTCCCTTGATAAATCAGCCTTTGACATGCCTCTAATTCCTCGCCATTGCGAAAGAGTAAACTTTTCTTCCTTAACCATCGCTTCATCTCCTCTTGTTTACAGTTACTAATATACACTTCGGATTTTCCGAAGTCAACCTGAAAAATCGGAAAATCCGAAATTATGTTTCGGAAATGCCTTTCGGTTTTTATGAAACAATGCTATAATTAGCTTATAAATTAAGGGAGGGAAATTAAAAATGTTTTCTGATAATCTGAAATACCTGCGAGAAAAAAATAATATGAGTCAAATTGAACTTGCTATAAAGTTGGGACGTAAGAGTACCTCCTCAATCAGCGAATGGGAAAAAGGAAAATATCAGCCAAAAGCTGGTGTGCTTTCTGATATTGCACACATTTTTAATGTTAATTTAGATGATCTCATGAACAAAGATTTGCGCAATGAGAACGAGGTGTCCTCTCCTAAGCTTGATGTGTTAAGTATTTTTAATCAACTAAACCTAAAACGTCAACAAGCTTCTTACAATTACATTTCTAATCAATTAAAGGAACAGCAAAACAATAATCAAAACGTCATCAAGTTCCCCAAGAACGATGATACCCTCGAAATTACCGCCAGCGGTGTCCTCTCTGCTGGTGTGGGTGAGTTCCTTGATGATTCTACTAAGCCATTCACTGTAACCGTACATAAGCCCGTCCCTAGCAATTATGACTATGCCTTCCAGATAAACGGCCACTCAATGGAACCGGTTTACCAGGATAAGCAAGTTGTCTTCGTCAAGAAGGAAGACGATTACCGTGATGGTCAGATCATTGCCGCGGTTATGGACGGTTGCGCGTATCTGAAAAAGCTGTCAGTAGTTGATGGTGAAGCTATGCTGGTATCACTCAACCCACAATATCCTAATATCAAAGTTGATAAAGAGACTGGCGTCAAAGTATTAGGCGTTGTGTTCTCGTAAGTCCCCTACACGGGGATTCTCTTAGCACTCAAAAAGAACATACGTTTGATTAGCCGGGTGGTTGGTCATGGGTCCGAGTCCTGTGTAATCAGTTGATTAATTAAAAAATAATACCGCCAGTCCTCAGGATTAGCGGTATTATAACTATATAAGACCAGATACGGAAGTCGGTAAAAGCTGGACCCGTTCTAGGAGAATAATGCTATGGGACTTTTTAGAAGATAAATAAATCCATTAGGGGGGGGCGCTCGCAATGCTTTTACTACTAACACTCATAGTTATATGGGCAGGATACAAGTTCTTCACGCAGTGGATATGGTGGATCATAGGCATCATACTGCTAATAGACGTATGGAAGATTGTTACGTCATGGCCAGCGTTATTGATCATTGCCGGTACATGCTTCTACTTGCTATATAAGCGACATAAAGATAAGATACCATGTAGGAAAATTAAACCTAAATTGTCTGAACCAGTTAACATGCATGGAAAACACTTTTAATCTTATGTATAAAAAAGGGAAACCCAAATGGGTTTCCCTTTTAAAAAACTAGTTAAACTGACTAAGCAATCCAGCTATTATCGGTTGGGTTACTCGTGGCACTGCCTTCAACTAATTTAGCACCAAAACCGGCCTTTAAAGTATCCCCGTATGAAGCATTACGGTTATCACTATTAAATGGTGTTGATTCAAATGTAAATTCATAATGATAAGCCTTACCTGCGTTTGTATAGTAAGTCTTAGTTCCCTTAACTGTACCGTTTTCATCAAGTGAGTTACTAATCTTGGTTAAGTTATCAGAAATTAAGCTATTCTTAACACCAGTTAAAAGACTAGTATCCATCTTAATGGAAAGATCAGAAGCTGAAATTGATGAGTTTACATTCAGTGCACCTGCAACTTTAACATTACCATTATCCACTTGGTTTACATACAAAGCAACCTTTGAAGTAGCGGATTCTGTAACATTAACATAAACATTATTACCGTATTGTGCACCATTAGTGTAAGCACCGACTACGCGATAACCAGCAGGAGCACTGCTCTTTACAAACTCGCTCAAAGTTTGACCTGCAGCATTCTTAGCATTATTTACAAGTTTACCTGCTTTGGCGTCCTTGTCAGTAGAAACGAATACAGCTTTTCTACCAGTACCGTTATAAACAACAGTGACACTGTTATCATTGGTTAGGGCAACGTCACTAAAGGACAACGTCAAACCACCTAAGTCTTGCTTATTGGTATCGTATCCCTTGCCAGCGTAGATCCAACCAGAGATTGAAGAATTCTTGCTATCAGTTACGTGATAGTATAAAGAACCTTCTTTAGTCTTAGTTGCGGCCTTATCAACTGTGAATGGATCAGTCTTGGCAACACCGTAAAGGCTAACCTTCTTGGCATGGATATCAGTATTCTTAGGAGCAGTCCAAAGAGTATGCTTTGAAATATCCTTCAAGTAATAACCAGTAGTACGTACTGGATTAGCAACAGTAGTCAAAGTATCAGTGGTCTTGATACCGCCAGCAAAAGCGCCGGCAGTCTTACCACCGTAGATGTAACCACGGTACTTCTTGTCCATGGTAACAATCTTGTAGTATACGGAACCACGGTTAGTAGTCTTAGTACCGTATGCGTAGAAAGTGTCGTTGGACTTCTTTGAAGCAGCTAACTTAGCAACTGTCTTCTTAGAAGCAACAACCTTAGCACCCTTAACAGTACCTGGCTTTGAGTAAATAGCATGAGTACCGTTTACCAAAACATTTTGACCCTTAGTAAGGGCAGTGTATGAGCCTGCAGTTGCGTAGCTCTTAGCACTTGCAGTAGTGGTAGTAACAGCTGAAAGACCAGCTAAACCTAACACTGCAGCGCCTACATAAATAGACTTTGCGAATGATGAACGCATAGATGAAAACCTCCTGTAATTTCTTTATTAGCAAAAAAGTTATGTAAATTATTACAATCATTTCTGCTAATGAAGATTATACCATACGATGTCTATTACGCCAAAAGAAAACTTTAACAAATTCACAAAAAAGTCATAATTACGGAAAAGGGCATAAAAAAACCCTTCAACAGGTCAGCGGAAGGGAAGAAATCAAGGATTCATCTATGCAAAAACAATTATAACCTATATGTAGTAAAAAAGCAATGACGATGAAATATTCGTAACAAAAAAGGACGCCCTGCTTGAAGGAGCGTCCAATCTTCAAAGAAGGAAGAATAAAAACCAACTTTAAAGAAATCTCTTAATGTAGACTAACATCTATTTAATATAATGTCAATAAGAATAGAAAGAATAACGTTTCCATTAAGTTACTAACAGTAACCTAATAACACTTACCATCATCTCATTGCTTAACATGCTATGGTTGATAATACAATTAGCTATACCGATTCTTACTTTACATAAGGCGGCTTATCCCAAGTAACCACCATTCACCCCGATACTTCCACATTCCGTTATTTTTCGATTGTGAAAAGCGGTGGAGGAGGATTGGTCTAGGTGAAAATCGCGAAAACTTAGGAAAGCCACTTTGTGAAGTTAACCGTCCAAACTCCTAGACCATTGCGCCAATCGTGCCTGACACCAGGCCAAAAACTCACGTTCTGAAATCGTTGGGGTTCCCGTCAATAACTTTTTTGTGATCGGCTCCTCACCTAAAACCGTCTCAATTAACCCCACCACTAAATAATCCGTCTGTTTCGTCACCCAATTTTGTGGCTTTGCCCCCAAGACTTGCGCCAAGCTAAAAGCTTGTTGCCGAGTCATGGTTGTTAAGCGACCGGTAAAAGCAATCTCACAATTTTTTAAATCAAGCATTTCAAATCATCAACTTTCTTGATTTTAATGTTGGTTTTGACTTGACGGGTTACGGTTTTCCATTCAGTTTAGAGGGAGTGACGTTTTGAGCGCAGAATTGTTCCCTGGAATCAGCTATTTGGAATAACTGAACCAGAGTACAATTCTACGCTAAGGTTTCCCCTTAGTTCGTCGGTCGTTAACGCCCGTCGCTTGTCTGTACAATTGCGGTATTGCTACCACCACTCATTATAAACCTACGTTTTCGGTTTAACCTACTAAAAAACGCCCTAGCAGGCGTTGGTAATACGTATTTTTATTTGTTCGATCACCAACTAATCAGTGGCACCAAGCCGAAGCTTCGTTTTACCACCCGCGCCGTTAATGGTCGCGCTCACCATTCACCACCCAGCCGTACAGATGACCTTGTTGTGGTATAGCCAGACTTATTGAAGTCGCCCTGGCAAACGTGTCCCCTTGGATTTAGACCCCAGCTTGTCCCCTAGGGCTTTAAAAATCGCACCGGCCATGATATAATAGTCATTAAACAATGATGACTTTTTTGTGGCGCTCACCGATTCCTGTCGGTGGGTGTTTTTTTGTATATAATTTAGTAGACTTATTATTTATTAATGCCCACGAAGTAATGGTAACCCTGAATCGACAGTTTGTCAAACTTCTAATAAATTATAAATAATAAATTATTTATTTTAAATTACATATTATTTATTTTAAATTATCTTCTCATTGTGTTATCATTGCGTCATTGGAGGATATACTATGAGAGCTAAAACATTACTACATTTTAACTTTAAAGGTGGCGTAGGCAAGACTACACTGAGCGTCATGAACACATATTTATTAGGTGCCAGCAAAAACAAAGTTTTGCTGATTGACCTCGACCCACAGGCAAACGCTACCGAAATTATGAAAGCCACATTTAACAAAGAAATTGAACCGGCTGTGTCTCTTTACAACGGACTACTAAATTTTGATTTAAGTAAATCAGTAGTTACTCTAACCGACAATATCTCAATAATTCCAGCTGATTGGGAACTAAGTTTATGGCCTGGTAAAGCTGAAAAAATTAAGTCTCATGACCGCATGCTTATATTAAGTGAGCTGATCAAGAGCTTTAAAGAACAATTTGACTACATTATTATTGATGTTCCGCCAACACTCTCCATTTTTACCAATAATGCAATTTTAGCCAGTGACTATATATCATTAGTATTGCAAACTCAAAAGCAAGCTTACACGTCTGTTCTTAAAACTGCACAGTATATGTTTCAATTAAAAAGTGATTATCAAGCATCTTTTAACGTTGCTGGTGTAATTCTTTACCTCGTTAAAAAAGACGCCAAAGTTGATAAAGAAATAACACAAGCTGCCATAGATTCATTTGGAGACGCTGTATTTTCCAACAGAATTTGGCAGCAGGAACGAGTTAAGCTGTTTTCAAACGAAGGCATCAAAAATGAAGACCACTGGGATAAACGAGCAATTGGAATGTACGATATGGTGCTAAAAGAACAACTAAAACGGATTGGAGAAATGGAAAATGGCTAATGATTTTTTAGGAAAATTAGCAAAACAAGCTAACCAACAACTAGGCGACAATGAAAGCCCATTTAAACAAAAAAAAGAAGTCACTAGGCCCGTACAAGTACGTGAAGGTACGTATAAAATGATTAAAGATATAGCCTATAAGGAAGCTAAGATAGTTGATGTCATTGACTCTATGCTTAAATACGCTATCAATTCAGGCGAGTTTGACGAAGATAATAAATAATTTAAAATAAAAAATAAATTGTTTATTTTAAATTACAAAAATTCGAGGTGCTTTGATGAATAAAAAACGAGCGACTATTATATTTGATGAAGATGTCTCAGCTCAAACTAGCAGTGTCAGAAAGCCTGTTGCAGATTCGGTCACTTTTGACACAAACCTAAAAATCAACAACCACATTAGAAACAAATTGCAAGCAATGGCTGTATTAGGGTATAGTGACAATCAAAAGGCAGCTATTGAAGTAGCTTTATCTGTTTATATTGAATCTTTGACTTCAGACGAACGTAAAGAATTAGAATTTCAAATTGATTCTTTAGAAAAACGTGATGTACGCGTAAAAAATAAATAATCACGCGCGCTCAGACAACACGTTCACCTTTTAGACGTATAACTTGTCCGTTTAAATGAAGCAGAATGCACACAAAAAAAGACCATCCAAAGAAGATGTTATGTGGGTATCTTCTTAGACGGTCTTTTTTTATGGATGGAATGTCAGAACGAGATTAATTATAACACTTGGTTATCCGTGGTTACAGAAATTTCTCGATAACGTATATCAGGAGGGTGACTCCAATCCCTGAGATTAGAATGCCAATCAGCCAGTTTTGAATACTGGTCAATCGGTCAATTCGATGAGAACTCTCAATGGATTTTGCCAGAGCTTTATCGGCTTTGTTATCAATCTCATCTACCTGATTGAGTTTGTCCTCAATGTCTTCAACTTTCTGCTTGGTGGCACTCACATCCTTTTGAATGTCAATCAGCATTCGGGTGGTATCCGTTAAGTCTCCATGGGGCATTACTTACCACCCGATTTTCTAACCAGCTTCACGTATTTCTTGTTAGCTGAGATATAGCCAACGCCAGTCTTAATCCGGTAAACCTTACCGTACTTGACGGCCTTACCGTAAATGGTACTGCCCTTGGAGAAGTGAACACGGCGCTTATTAGCCTTGTTTAGGGCTGGCTTACTATACACGTTAACATGATTGGTAATCACTTCGTACAGGCCGTTATCAGCCCAGTATGAGGCTTTCTTATGGGTTGCCTTGGTAACCTTACCAGACAGCTTACCATCGAAGTCATAACTGCAATCCACACCGTGCCAGTTGTTGGTGTATTGCCAAGCGTTGGCCTTAGCTACCCCCGGTTGACTGACACCATAAGCCGCCACCCAGATTGCTTTATCTACCAGTTGGGAACGATTGATCCGGCCAGCATTGAACCAGCTACCTGATCCGTACGTAATCACATTCTTATACCCGTGACTAATCAGATACCGAAGGAACACATTAACCTGACTGGTCGTCTTCCATGGTAAGTCGGGTGCTTCCACATCAATGGCTAATACCGTGGACTTATCTAAGCCCATCTTCTTCACCCAAGCCAGAAAGTATTGAGCTTCAGCCGTTCCCCGACCATGAAAGAAATGGTAAACCCCAACGGTATCAAACACTTTGAATCCATTAGCAATCTGGTTACCAGCCTTGGGACTGAGATAACCAGTGCCTTCAGTCAGCTTGACCATAATCCCATCAGCACCCCGCTTTTTGAGTTGCTTAATGTAAGCCAAAGAGTCGGCTTGGTATGATGACAAATCAACAATCTTTTTAGTCATTGCTGTCAGTCCCTTCTGATGGGGTCATAACCTCCGTTGGTGCTGGGGCAACTACTGGGGCATGATTATCCCCACCGGCTACCTTGTAAGCTTGGTAAGCCTTCTCAACCAATCCTGAGATAGTTTGAATATCTAAGTTGAAACCATTGGCCGTTAATTGAGCGTTGACGAAGCGGATTGCTTCCTTTTTGCGATCAGACAGAGATAAGCCAGCCATGACTGCCATTTCGGGTACAATCGTATTAGCCAAGTTTAAGCCCACTTCTAAGCCTTGCTTGACGTGGGTATTCTTTTCTGTCTGAACCTTACGAGTTAAGAGTGGTTTTACCAACTTGTAAACGGCGGGAATTAATACCATTAAGAAGGCAAATACCCCCGCATTATTGAGCCAATTGAACATATCGGTAATATCTTTGAACATAATATTCCTCCAATTTTGGGTAAATTAAAAGCACTGACTAACCGGCTCTTTATGGCTAATTAGTAGCAGTGCTTGAACTAAAGTCTTTGTCTGGAAACTCGTTATCTGAATCTGGTTTTACATAATATATTGACATTTCTTTTCCTCCTTAAACTAATTCGTCATAATTAACAAAACACGAAGAGTAGATCCACCCTGCGTCATTTGCATTAACCATATAGCTAGAGTATTTTGAGTTTAAAACAGTTGTATCATAAATCTGAATTTTAAAACATATTCTATTTCCCACAATAGAGCCATCAGCAGTAGATGATGCTGTGTTTCCCTCAAGATAATAAAGATGGTAACTTGGAAAAGATAAGTTTTTTACTATACTCGTTAAATCAATATATATACTGGAATTTTCTACAAAATTTCCTAATATCGTAAAAAACATATAGACACGCTTATTTACCTCATCTATTTTTACTAAGAATAGGGAATTCTCATCGACTTTTATACTCGTATTATATTTAGTAAATGCAGTAATGCATTTGTTGTCTAAGACACGCCAAGCACTTGTTTCAAGGCTTTTCAAATCGTCGCTGGTAGCGACTGATTTACCTCCGTTCACAGTGAGATTAGTAAAATCAGTAGGTTTAGAAACAACCCCAGTGTCAGGGTTGCGGTCAACCACGTTAGCAGTAGCCGCATTAATTGCGGTTGTAACATCTGATTTAGTAATGTATGGGTTACCTGTTGTTTTATCAATTGGTGCAGTATCAAAGGTGTTCTTACCAGTAAACTCTTGATCTGAACCCGTTCGTGCTAGGTCGGATGGCAAACTGCTTGCTAGTAATAACGGATTATTTTTAACAGTTGGAACGGCATCAAAATTGTTAGCACCAGATAGGTGGGCTACCTTGGAATCGTTAGCAGGTGTGTAACCAATTTTATCCTGCTTAGTGTTAACCTCTTCAATTCCTGCTACATCACTAGCTGGTTTACGCATGTCAGCAATATTTACTTTTTTATCCAGTTGCTGATTAACGTCAACCGTCTTGGCGTAAGGCTGTAATGCCTCTGTTAAGTCTTCCTGAGAGGCATACACATCATTCGAGTTCGTCATGGTAATATTGCTAGTCTCTTGAATGACAGTTTTGTAGCTGTAAGTCACTGCTTGCGGGGTGACACCATCATAAGCAGGAAAATAGTTGGGGTTGGGTGACACGGTCACACCATATAAAATTTCGGTGCCGGTATCGTCTTTGGCGAAGACCCCGTAGGTTTTGACGTATACGCCGTCGGCTAATTTTTCATTAGTCCCGGTAGCTCGAATACGAGTCTCTCCAGAATTGGTGTCCAGTGTCGTTTCTGGTGAGCTAACCACCACCTCTTGTGGGGCAATTGCGGTTAAAGCCTTGACTTGCATATCGGATAATTGGGAATTATCCATCGATGAAAAGACAATTTTGCTGAAAGTAATTTTAGTTTTACCAGCATTAACTTGATCAATTAAATTTTTACCTGCATTAGTTAAGATCCCTACGTTTGGCGTTGCCAATTAAACCATCTCCTTAACAGTAATTTGTGGATAAGACTGGGCATGAACTCCTACATAAAGTTGGTTGTTAACTGTCGTTGCGTACTGTAAGTCTTTCAACAAATATTCTGGTGGTAGCATTGATTGAATCGCGTTTGTTAAAATCTTCCGTTTTATCTCAGCCTTATCGCCAGAGTTGAAGTCAAACGGAATATTGGTCACTTCGATCTCTTCTGGATTATCTGTGCCATCAATATCAAACACGCTAGGATCAATGCTTAAGACCGTTGCAATGAGCTTTTTGATGTCATTGGTTGTCACACCACTATGATTTTTAAGCAACTGTAACCGCACCTGAAAGCGCAAGAAATCATCATCGTCATCAAGCCGTGTGACACCGTAATCCGCCGCAATTTCAGTTAAAACTTGACCAGCAGCTTTTGACAGTCGCAATTGGTCCGAAATGTTGAGCAAGTCATTCTTATGTGCCAAAAAAATATCGCTGATAATATTGAGAAGCCGTTGGTTGTTGGAATCATCTTCTTGATTAAGTTTGCCAGGCAGCATGGCCGTTATCCAATCACGCAGCGAATCATTTGATAAATCTGCTTCAGTTTGGTACATCTAGTCACCTCACTCGATTATATTGACCGTGATATTAGTTGAACTGGTTACCGCTAGTTGAAAATCACTAACACTTACATCAGCCTCAGTTAATTTATCTAAACTGGTTCCCAGTGTTAGTGCCACATCAGTGACACCAACCGGCGAATACGCGGGAGCAAATAGTTTAGAATAAAGTACCTTATCGCCCATGCCCAATGTGTCAAAGTAATTAACGATGTTTGTTTTAATACTGGCCGGTCCATTGTCCGTATCAAACTTTGTATCATCAATATGAATATCGGCTTTAATGAAGACAGGGACCGTTTCTGCTCGATCAAAAGCCACAATGTGTTGACGGCCACCAATATCCGTTGCAGTTCCCATCACTGATCCAATCGTGTTGGATTGTGGTGGTAAGTAATTAAAGTAAGTTTGGATAATGTCAGCATCAGCACCGCCAATGACATACAAATGTACTGACTTGGCCGGATTACCGTAACCGTCTTTGCTCATTGTGTTGTTGTTAATCAGTCGAACGTCGGTTACCCCGGATAGATTTTTAATAGCGGTTTGAATCCCATCTGGCGTTGAATTGGGCGTATTTAAACGGTTAGCTAGTACGCGCTGGCGTAACTCGTCATCCGTTTCTGGATCGCCACCACCGGTTGCTGCGGAAGGATTTGTCACCGCATAAAAACCGTCAATTGAGTCTTCCGGATTAACGATCGTATTGGGCATGACATTCGAAGCTGTTCCCGTCTCGATGGCTACCGCTTGAACGATCTGCCGGCCTAATACATTACCGTCGTCATCTTCTAATGGCTGCGTATTACCCCCACTATCAACGTAAGTAGCTTGTTGTGTAATCTTCGTGTCAGCCATGGTCGAAAATACCTGTCCATCTGGTGTGGAAAATTGCGTTTCTTCTGGAATGATTGTTGGTGAATCTGGGTCTACGTACCCGTCAATTTGCAATTCTACATAAGCATTCACTGCAGGCTTACGATAGACCTCAAGTTCTGCCGCCAAGTCGTCTAAGTTAGCACCGGAACTTTTCAGCACAAAGAATGAGTTATAAACGCCTTGGGCCAGTTTTTCTAATGTGTCGTCTACTTCAGATAACACGCCTGCCAGCATGCCGGGTGTCTGACTGTCATCTAAGTCAATGCCATCACCAAATCGCTTAATGAATAGCGCATTAATATCATCACGTAAGTCGTCTAACTCTTTTCGGTCAAATCCTGTATCAGTCGTTAGTGGCATCAACGTCGCCTCCTTCATCTACTCCGACTGTTGCCACAATTGTGGTGCCGCCATTAAGGGTTACTGTCGCTGACAAGTTAGTGATTCGCTGTTCAGCATTCACCTCAAAATCAGTTATCTCAACCGCATCAAACTCTTCGGGCCATTGTTCTTGTAAGTAATCAGCGAGAATTGACTGGATAACCCCTTGATCGTCTGCATTGGCTAGTAGATCATTATGATCAATCCCAATATCCTCGTTCCACAGAAGTTCTGCCGTGTTGATATTGAGCAATAAGCTTAGCTTTTGTGCCAACTCGTCGTCATCTTCAACCAAATTAAAAACACCAGTGTTGGCATCAAAATCCAAGTCACCGGTGTTGTCTAATCCAAAAGCAATCATGGTAAAATCACCGCCTGTATAATTGTGTCTTGTAGGCTGTGAACCCGTTTGGTTTCAATTCGATAGTTGCTCTTGCCCGTCCAGTTGTCCATTTCACGGTCGCAAAAGCCAACGCTCACAACTGAACCGACTTTCATTGGCTTCCAACTTTTACTTAGTTTCCCAAGAACTTCATCAAGCTGCCAAATTGACGATGGTACCACGCACTCAACTAGAGGCGCACGCTTGTCCCCGTCAGACTGTAGCGGCAACGGTTGAATACTACAACGATGATCAGTTTTTCTGTATGAAATGACCCGGCCAATCATGTTGCAATTAATCTGCGATGAAATCAACGGAATTAATTCTTTTTCCAGAAAATCAGACATCTTGTGCTTGGGATCAACCACTTTCTTTTTAACTTTAGGCATAAACAACCACCTCCATTTTGTAACTATCTCGATCGTGCGTATGGGTAACGCTCTTCACTCGTTTCAATCCAGTAAGCTCCGTTGATTTGACATAGACAGCTGAGCCAGCTAGTATTCGTGGATCATCGAAACACTCTAGCGTCCAGGCTGCTGAACCATCGTCAGTGCTGTTATAAGTTGGCTCTTGCGTTAGTCCATTAGTCATTGCTAGATACAAATGCTCATTGTATGGGTTAGGCTTCTGCCAATCATCAATATAAATCGCGCCTCGTCGATAGTAGACCTTGCTCCCGCAATCCTTAGCGATTGATTTAATAGCAGCCAATGGCTTAGATGAAAGCGAGTAGCCTTTCTTGTAAACCTTGTTCTTTTTTAAATGCACTGTGGCAATGTCAATCTTAGCGTCGCGTTTAATCCTAGCGATAATTTGACTAGCTTTAACATTCTTTTTAAAGGCAATGTTTACCTTTTTAACTTGCTTAGTTTGATAAGAAATTGTCTTACCGTCGCTCGTCTTAACCTTATGTGTAACTGTTTTCGATCCATTAAATTTGCTGTACAGTCGTTTTTCTTTGCTGTAGTCCTTACCTTCAGTGAACGTAATCTGCGTTTCCTTATCCATGCCGTCTCTCGTCTCCGGTGAGACTTGCGAAATGGTCCCCTCGGTAAGTAGACCATAGAGTCCTGTTGGTCCCGTATGCAGCATTATATGGTCGCCTTTATGAATCTTATTGAGGTGTGTTTTGGCCAAATTAAAAACGGTGACTGTACACGTTGCCGGACTGCCACCGTCATCAGACGGTACTTCATAATTAATTGGAACACTGCTTTTTTCAGATAAAGTGAACTTGGCCCCGTTGTGAGTAATCACGATAGTTGTCGTATATCCCCAGTAGTAACCGTCACTTTTAACTTTCACTGACATTACAATCACACCTCGCCATCAGGAATATTATCAATGCATAAATTAACGGTATCCCCCAGATTGCCTGGATCAATTTCAATTTCATTTCCGGACTCGTCCATAGGAATAATCGTTTCTGCCGGCAAGCCATCAATGTTAATATTCCGCCAAAGTGGTTGGTTAAGCACCAGCACTTCACCTTGACGAATAGCAACGCCATCAAGCGTAGAAACGTCTATCGTAAAGGTACGATCAATTTCATTCCACTGAAATCCAAAGATATAACTTCCGGAGTCTAAATCCACTTGGCGATTATATGGCATATCATCTGGCTCAATTGGTATCGTGTCATGAACGGTCATTACTGATACCTCACTTTCACACCAATTGGCAACTTTCTAGCGGGCCACTTGTTCATCTTTTCCAGGCTAGAAACTGACACATTATAGCTTTGAGCAATTCCCCAATAGGTCATACCAGACTTTATCGTTACCGTTTTGTGCTTTGTTTTCTTGGTACCGGCCTTTGCTCCCGTCGAAGACTTCGACTTCTTTTTAGTCTTTTTCTTGGCATAAGCAATTTTGTCTTTTTTGGCATACGTGAAGGTAATTGATAGCTGCATGCTATTTTTATTGCCTGCTGTATAAGCCGTCTTACCAACTGACGATAGATAAGCATGGTTCCACTTAGAGAAGCCTCGTACAGTTACCTCGACGCCCTTACGTGCCCAACCTTGTAAGATGTCATACTGCTTATCACAATCAGAAAAAGACTTACCAAATAAATAGTAAGTCCCCGATAACTGTTTAGAATTTCGTACGCTGTAGTTAGTTCGTGGATCAGACTTGTCAACTGCATTAGTTGGCACATCTTGACCATTAGTTTCTGAGGGGCCAAATTCCCCTAGCATAAATACTCGACTAGTCTTTAAATCAGCACGATAGATAGCCGTCTGGCCACCATACTTTTTCTTGACCGCTTTAATCTTGGATCGAATACTCTTGCCATTAGCCTTTTGAAGTTTTTTCCGTGCGGCTAGCTTGCGTGCAGTATTTGTAGAAGAATATTGACCATAAATTTTTTTGTCTTTAGACTTCTTAGTCTTTAGACTGCTAATCTTGCTTTTTTCCGTTTTAATGTTCGCTTGTGCCTTGATTTTTGCTGACATTTGTTTCTGGTAACCAGCTGAGGAGGCAATCTTCTTCATATCACTTACTAATGATTTTTTATCTTTTTTCAGTGACGTAATTTTGGAAGCAATTGTTTTCTTCTTGGACGAACTCTTTGTCTTAGCAAGCAACTCCTCTTGCGCTTCGATTTGAGTTTCAAGAGCGTCGTAAGCTGAACTCTTAGCTTTATAGCCATTGGCTTTGTTTAAATAGTCATTAGCCGTGTCAATTTTCTTTTGGGCAGTAGTAATCGCCTTACCGGCCTTAGAAATCTTGGCCGCATCAGCAGAAACGGTTTTCTTCCATTTCTGGGTTTCGTTGGCAATCTTCTTGTCACTCTTGCCTTTTAAATTAAGCTTCTTCGTTTTGCTAGCCATTAGACAGTAAGCCCTCCTTCATCATTTAGCCCCCAAAGTTCGCGGAGCTTTTCAACTAAATCGTCATTACGTTTTTCTAACCGGCTATCTAACTCGTCAATTGATGACTTGTCAGCGTTGCCTTGAATAACCACCTTAGTGGGAGCACTAATGGTTACTTTACCCTTACTACCACCACTGATCAGTTTTTCTGAAGCTTCATGAGGAATGACTACACCGGAATTATCTGGATTAAACAGTTCCCAACCTTTTTCGCCGACTACTGATAATTGATTCTTAGCTAGCTTTCCACCTTTTTCCCGGCGAACGGCACCAGTTGGACCCCAACCACCAGCGTGAACATCGGAGCGCCAGTTGGTATCATTGAACATTGCTAATAATTGGTCGTAAGCTGATAAGATGTTGTTGTGTCCTTTAACAGCATAAGAACTGAAAGTGCTTGGAACAAATTGAAGTAATCCTTGGGCTGGGTGTCCACTAGCTGAATTAATATCGTGAACCTTTTGAATAACTTTGGCGTTACCACCAGATTCGTGCATAATTACACTTTTAATTGTAGCTAGTTCTCCAGCACTGAGGTTGACGTGCATAGCTTTAGCGGCCTTTTCAATCATGGAAGAACCACCATAACTAGATCCACCTGAACCTCCAACAGAACCAAACATATTGGCTAATTTATCCATGAATTTGAAGAATCCTGAGCCAACTTGGGACTTAATGCCCTTGATGTTACCGGATTGCTTACTAGACTTAGGAGAACCATCAGGCTTACCGTGCATTTTAGTTACGTCATACCAGCCTTTGGTTGAGGAACCGCCATGATCCCATAGAGAACCATGGGATACCCCAATATGGACGTGTGAACCACTACCAGCACCGTTTAAACGGCCAAGAGTAGCAATCCTTTGTCCAGTCTTAATGACATCTCCCGTGCCAACTTTAATGTTGTTCATTCCACCAAATTCTTGATAGATTTCTTGCCATCCGTCATTTGAAGCAACCGTAATAACATCGCCCAATTGACTGTAAGGCCAGCCGTGTAATGGACGTCCAACGTGAGTAACCGTCCCACCATGTACCGCTCTAATAGCTGAACCAAGGGGACCAGAGAAGTCAACACCATCATGGCTACCAAAACTACGAGAAGCCCCAAAACCATTGGTCTCAGATAACCCAGGATTATGCCGCCAGTTACCACCAGCAGAACCTCCATCTAAATCAACCATTGACCAGAGTGAACTCCACCAATTAGTGGCCGATGATTTCATCTTATCAAAAAAGCCATTAGCAAAGTCTGATAAAACAGTTCCCTTGCCAGATGGCTTTTTAAGCAGTCCGGTTAAATATTTACTTGGATCTTTAACGATTGACTTAACGGTATCAAATACGTTCTTAGTGGCCTTAAGAACGCCACCAGCGAAGTTACCAATTGCTCCGAATCCTTTTTCAACACCACCGACAACCGATGAGCCAACACTCTTAGCACCATTCCATAGATTGCTTAGCAAACCAGTTCCCTTAGCAAAGTGGCTCATCCCATTCAACGACATAGCAAACTTGGCTTCCGTGGCATTCAGCACTTCAGCGCCCGGCTCTAACATGCGCATAACATTGGTTCCTTTAATCAGTTCACCCATACCATTAGGGTGAATTAGCATTTCTCGATTACCAGTTTCTGGACTATCGTTTCCATCATTAAGTACCGCCATGGTTGGCTTAGTAATCGCTCTACGCTGACCAGATAAAGCACCGGTCCCAGTTGCTAAGTGAACTGGATTAATCGTCCCAATTGCTTTGCTAGATCCACCAAATGCATGAATGACTGAATCAATACCGCTGATCCCTGAGTTGAGAACTTTGATAACATTGTTGATACCGTCCTGAACGTGCTTAACGATGCCTTTCCAGAGATCGCCAAACCAATCAGATATCCCATTCCAAAATGATTTCCAGCCCTTGCCAATATCTTTCCAGGTATTGCTAAATGCCTTAGTCATTTTTTCTAATTTTCCACCAGTCAGATCATTGATAAAGTCAAAGTCAGCCTTAAAGACGTCTTTGGCTAAGGACCAAAATGATTTGATCAGCTTAACGCCGTCTTTCTTAAAGCCTTTCCAATCGCCAGTTAGAACATCAATTCCAACATTAACAATGCTTTCAATTGTCTTAAATCCATTTTTAAAGATGCCTTTGGCGTCTCCCCACAAATTTTTAAACGACTTAGCCATCTTTCTAACCGATGCCATAATGCCATTAACAAACTTGCGGAATTTTTTATCATGCTGGTATAGCTTAACTAAGATTGCAATTGCCGCGGCAATACCTGCAATCCATAAAGCCCAGGGAAGTAATTTAATGGCTGATCCCATTAGTCTCGTTGATGACGTGAACTCTAAAATGTTCTTTCTTAGTCCCAGAATCCCAGTACCCATGCCTAAAAGCTTTTTAGCGGCAAACATACCAGCTAGAATTTTCCCAGCAGTTTGAAGTCCTTTGCTGTGTTTGGAAATAGATGCCAAAGAATCTGAAAAACTACGAATGTGTTTACTGTTGCTACCCATTTTAGCAACTGGTGTAGCAATGGCGCTAAGCCCTGATGCAATTCCTTTGAAGAATCCCAAACCAACATCCTTTAATATCTTTAAAGAGTAGTAAAAGCTTCTAAAAAACTCAACTATGGATTGAGCGTGGCTTGCAATAGTTCTCGATATATCAGTAACCGATTTGGCCAAACTCTGCATCATTTCATCGGCAAAATGTGGCGCATTATTAGGGTTAAAAACTTTAGCAAATGCCTTAGTAATCGTGTTTAATCCCTTAGAAGCAGCTGACCCAACTTTAGTAAATTCCTTTTCGGTGTTTTTATCAGAAACCCATTTAGAGATAGCAGAAAAGATTGGGTTTTTTGCTTTCATAAAAGGCTTTTCAAGTGCACCAAATAACGCAGACCCTCGTGCGGACATGACACGTTCCATGCCAGGAAGTGTCTTCATCATATTTTCTAAAGCTTTAGCGTATTTCTTACCCAGCCCATTCATGACAGCTTCTGCATCTTTTGCGCTAACCTTTCCTGCGCTCATATCAGCTCTAAGCTGGCTCATCGTTAGATGTGAATTCTTCATTGCCTTACGTTCGTACTCTAACAGTTTTTCACCAAACATTGGTAATTGGTCTGAAATCATATTGAAGTCGCCCAATTGCATCTTAGAGGAAGCCATCATATGTGTGAAATTAAGGCCTAAGCGTTTGGTGTTTTCAGCCCCCATGCCTAAAGTATCAGCCATAGTTAACAAAGATTTAGTCAGCCGATCAGTTGGCCCCTGCTTGTTTAAAACATGATAAAATTGTTGGTTTAGTTCATTAACTAGGCCCGCTGACTGTCCAAATTTAACCGAAATATCGTTGATTGCTTTAACCATTTTTTGACCTTTTTTAGCTGAACCAGTCAATGTTTGCCAAGTTGCACTCATTACCTGTTGTTCTTTGTCGTACTCTTCCCCAGCTTTCAGAGCATTACTAATGCCCCCCTTCAAAGCATACCAAGAAGATATAACCGCATTGGACACTAGTGCTGCCCCTACTACTTTCTTTACAAGCCCTGATCCTTTGCGCATTCCATCAAATGTCTTTTTAGAAGCACTATTTAACTCATCTAAGCGTTCGTGATATTTGCCTAAAGACTCATTGCTGCCTTTAATGGATTCGTTTGCTTTTTTAAAACTTCCACTTATTCCTTCAATAGGCTTTCCAGAAATTTGTTTGACTTGATCGTTGAGCTTACGCATCGATTCAGTGTCTTTAGCCCCTACATTGGAAAAGTCCAGATTGTGCTTAAAAATATCAGCCTGCTGCGTCGTCTTACGAAACTCGCTTTGAAAGCCAGCCATGCTTTCTTTAGACTGATTAACATCACGAGATATGTTAAGCCCGGAACCTAGTGATTCTTTTAGTTTATCAGCCTGACCAGTGATTTCATGAAACGAACGCATGAAGTCGTCAAGCATCGAGTTTGCCTTACGAAATTCCTCTAGTCCATTGACGTTAAGATCAATGCCAATACCGGCATGCCGCAACTCTTTAGTTTCTGCCATCATTTCCCTCCTTTCTGACCTAATATTTTTCCTAGAGCCATTAGGACTCCATCAGACACGCCTTTTGCAATGATTGTTTTTAATTCCTTACCAATCCGTTCAGCAATTTCATTGCTAACCAAAAATTCATCTTGTGTCTGTTGCCGTATATCATGTTCTGTCATTCCTAGAAACAGCGCTGGGTTAACAAATGCCATGCGCTTGTCAACCACCTTGTCTAGTAATGACTGATCAACATTACCATGATCGTCGGTAAACTTAGAGTTTAACTTGTTGTAACGACTCCATAAGAAACTGAAATGCTTCACCTAATACCGATTGGTCACCATTACGGTCCGTGATTTCTGCTAAGAACTTCGTAGCTTCCTGCATGGCAATCATACCTAGTCCACTGCCATCTCCTGTAGCGTCCCAGAAGTTCATCTTCAGCACTTCATTCTTATCTGTGCGGAAAACTTCACTATTAAGCTTGGTCATCGTACCGTTCATATTAGATGCCCCAGATGGCCGCGTTGACATGAAAACAATCTGCAAAGCAGTACGATAACCTGGCCAAACCATGTTGATATGCACGTCTTTACCGCTACGATTTTTCTTAGTAACGGTTTTCTTCTTAATGTCGTCTGGAACATCTGCATTCAATGATTCATAATCCATATGTGGGTTAACTAATACGTTATGCATAATAAGGTCAAACAGTCGCCCTGCGTCTCCGGTATCTTCACCAACGTTTAGGGCATCAATTGCTTGTGAGGCAATATCAAATCCCGGATCTTGTAGCGTGATCTTACGAGTCTTCTTGTCACCCTTCGAATCGGTATATTCTACCGTTCGTTCAAATTGATTATCCATAAACGCTGCAATGGCTTGTTCATCTTTTTCTGACATATAAAAGTCTCTCCTTAATTAAAAATAGGACACCGTCTGGTGACCTCATAGTTCATTTATAAGCTTATGGTTTAAACTTATGTTATAATGTGGGCATAGAAAAAGGTCGGTGCTATCACACCGACCCCTGCAAGCCGCTTCAAAGGCGGTGGCAAGTTATTCAAACGATAATTTTGTCGTCCTGCAACCTACCAAAGTTGAGCAGGGCGGCTTTTTTATTTGTTTCTTTTGTCGATATAGCTGAGTAGCGCGATTAAAAACGTGCCAAACAGCAACATCAACGAGAGTGTCTGGAAGACGCTCATTGACTGTGAAACCTTCCTGAAGATTATTCCATGTTCCCATGGGCCTCACCTCACAAGGGAAAAGACAGCCACCGCCCTTAAAACTTCTTGCTCAGTCAAGTATAACATGAAAACAACGCGCTAATCTGCCCTTAACGGACGGTTAGTGCGCTTTTAGTTTGTAAACATTGAGTCGTCAACATCGGCACCGGTGTTTTGGTAGTAACCTGCCAGTACCGTCCAGGCCAGCGAGTATGCTTGCTCATTACCTTGGTTATTAGGCAGGCCAGCTAAACGGCAGCCTTCTGCAGTGATCTTTTCACCAGTAGAATCATTGACGATATTGAGGCCAAACATTTGGTCAGCGCTCAATAGCCCTGCTTGCATTTCATCGTGTTGTAAATGATAGAGTTTGAACAGAATATCAGTGGTTGAAGTGCCAGGATAGGTATTCAACGTTAGGGTCCCTGTCTCGTCATCAGTGTCGAAGAACATAACGTTTGAGTGAAAATCGCCTTGCATAGTTGTATCTGCAGCCGTACGTTTTGAACTAAAAGCTTCACCGTTTTGGAAGCCACCTAATTCTTTCGATTGTCCTTTCCACAACAAATAAATGTGTAAGAACCGTGCGGAATATAAATTGACTTCTTTTCCGTTTGATAAAGTGATTGCCATAACTTATCCCTCCTTAAAGCGTCAAATCAATCTTGGCGTTGATCGTATCAATATCATCGGCAATCTGAACATTGAACCCGAATCCGTTGTACTTACGTGCGGCCACATCACTGTTAAGCACATTAGAACGAGGCACACTAGTAATTTCAACAGCACTAGCCAATATGCCTTGCTGTTGCAGTTGCTGACCGCAAGCTTCAATGGTTTGTGCCATTTCTTTAATCGTGGCGTCATTGAAGATTGGGAAGTTATGACGATTAAGATATTTCTGCAATGCCGTCTGGAACGTATCGATGACCAGTTGTGTATGAACAAATTGGTCGACGTAGTTTCCAGCCAAAGCTAGGCCGTTCAGCAACATGTAATCACCAGACTTGTTTACAACTACTGTCCCATTAGCTGCAGCAATCGTGTCGTAATCACCGGTTGATAAATCGGTGTCTGGTTTGAACTGTGACTGATTACCAATGTGCTGAAAATCAACTGGTAAGTTGGCTGCAGCGTATGCGGCCGCTTGAGCAGCCACAAAACGATCACTAGCCGTTTCAACAATAGCTGCTGTATTCCCAAGCGAATTCTTTTCTGTTTGAATGCCCTTAACATGGGTAGACAACGTTTGGAGATCAGTAACCGACTTAGGTTGCGTAACCAGCATGATACGTTGGTTGTCATACAAAAAGTCTGATACGGCCTCAGTCTCTGCTTCAGTAGCCCCGTCCAGAACTAAATACTTGAATCCATCAAATAGGTGTTCAGTCAGACCAACCACAATCCCAGGTGTGGTCGTTGCCGTGACAGTTGCACCAGTAGTTGTTCCCGTCGTTTTAACATTGGCTGGGGTCGTTGAGTCAACATTAGGATAGGTGACAACTTCCACTGGACCCTTGAAGTTGTCAGCGTCAAACATTGCCTCCGCTTGGGAGTAAACGCCAGTTGTTTCATCAAAATCTGCTGACAGACTATCTAAGTCTGTATAAATAGACGCCTTAGTTGTTGCGTCTGCCCCTTTAGTTGCAATACCAACGGCTGGCGTGCCATTTGGGTTCTTTAACGCATGAATAGCAACAATAAAGTGGGCGTCTGTTGTTTGCTTAATTGCCAAAATTTATTCAGCTCCTTTTGTATTAATTTGCGGGTCAACACTCGCAATACTTCCCGTTTGCGTCTCATCAGTGAAGTTGTCTTGAACACCAAACGTGTAGTCAGCACCAGACATAAACTGCCAATCAACGTCAAGAAACGTGTCAGTTGATGGAATCGTGTTACAATCCTTGGCAACAATGTGTTGCTGAAATAGCTCATACGCTGGTTGTTGCAAGAAAAAAAGCTTCCGCAACTCGTGACCGAGTGTTTTAGCTTCTCCTTCGTCATTTGAGACGGCTTTAAATTGAACGTGAATATCAAAAATTTCTTCATTCACGGTATTGAATAGCACTCGGTCGTAATCGTCATAAATTTTGTACGTAACATACGGATAATCAGGTGTAAAGTGTTTAACGCTCTCCGGACGAACCGTAACTTGTGGCATATACGTTTTGATTTGTTTTACCAGTGCTGCTGAAACAGCATCATACAGGTTGAACTCACTCATCTGTGCCAACCTCCTTCAACTGGTAGTACACACGTCCAGCCGCAAAATCATCACCGTGATTAACGACCTCATAGGTCACGCCAGAAGCTCGTTGCACCTTTGTTCCTTTGGGGCAGCCAACTAGACCTGATAACCAATAAAGTGTGCCTACAGGCAATTGACCACCCAATTCTGGGGTATACGTCATGTTTGGATTAGTCGAATTAACAATCGGCTCATGCACCTTTTTTGCCGTAGCTGGGGCCATGATTGGTCGACCTAATTCATCAGAATCTCCGGTGTCATGACCTGGAATGGTGATTGTCAGGTCTTCAGCTAACATGTCATTTATGAATCCAAAATTCCCAAAATTTTGAAAATTCATCTCTATTTGCCTGCTGCGACTTCAGCACCAGTATCGGTTGGCGTTACTTTAAGATCACTCGGCGTTGATTCGCCTGCAACCGTGAATCCAGATACTGACACAAATTGTCCCAGGAACTTTTTGGTGTCTGGATTATAGAAAGCAGCAAAATATTTGCCGCTTGGAATTGTATCGCCAGGCGCGTACCCCGTAATCTTGACAACCTTTGGATCGCCTTTTGGGAAGAAGGCAATGTCACTCGTTTGTTCCGTATCACGACTTGGTGTGATATAAGCACCATCTGTCCCCGTCTTTGCTGCAACAATAACTAATTCCATACTCATAAACTCAAATCCTTTCTGTAATCCACGTGATTGAGTCACGCAGTTCTCCACTATCAATTAACGGATCATTAAATCCTTTATTCTTGGCAGTTAATGGCGCGTTACTTGGTGTGCTGAAGTCAGTAATGGTTTGCTTAATGTCTTTGACCATCGCTTCTCCCAATACTGAGTACACATCTTTCGGCTCAATTTCACCGACCATACACTTAAAAGCCAAGTCGGCTCCCAACTCTGTCCACCGACCGAGATGGTGATTAAACGAATAACGCAAGAATGGCCGTGGTGGGATCACAACACTCTTGCGCAGAATAAACATGATTTTAAAACCACTATTGGCATCTGGCATGGCTAAATAGGCTTGATCAGCAGTTTTTCCTAACATGAAGAAAAGGTTTTGAAAATCCGCTGGCCGTTTATCACCTGAGTTCGGTGTTGGCAACGCCAGCCACTGTCGATTGACTGGAACAATTGTCTTACCGTATTCCTGGACCATAGCAATCATGTTCAAATGATTATTAAGCCACGGCACACCCACGGACAACCTCACCGACTGCAACTCTTGTAATCGTCTAATTGCCTCTGCAGTATTATCAAAGTCTTCAGTCATTCAGTCCACACCGCTCCCATTGAGTCCGATACACCATAATCATCAACGATGTCATCATACTCAGCACGGTAGTCGTCATATCCATTAAAATTGACCATTGTCTGCGAGTTGCCAAACGTACTTGCAGATTGAACGCCACCATAGTTCATGAACCAGTCCTTGTAAAGCAGATGACGCGTCCAAGCTCTTTCGGCGTTAATTAACGCGTCCTCTGAAATTTGATCGTGACTAGCCTTAAGCGCCGCGTCATCTAACCGCTCTATAATATGAGCATCGCTAAATCCTTGGAAGATATTAATATTACTCTTGATATTTTCCGGCGTAAGTGCGTCTTCCATACCTAATCACCTTTTTCTACTTGCTGCTGCCCGAAGAACTTGATCCACTACCCGAAGAACTTGATCCAGTGCTTGCTGCCTTCTTAGGCGCATTAATCGTTGGCACTACATAGTCTGTACCAACCTTGAATCCATACTTAACCAATTGAATCTGTCGTGGATCATAAGACACGGCAAACAGCGGCTTAGTGCCGGCCTTCAAATCGGCTTGGTAAGTATCAGGATTAGTCTGCGTTAAGTCAACGTTAGTGCCGGCCACATGGCAAGTTACTACTCGCTTTTGAATGATAGCTACCATGCCGCCCTTTTGGAATTCATCGCGTTTTACGACTAAACCATTGTTCGGTGTAGCCGTTGCATAATCAATGGCTCCGGGACCGAAGATTAATGCATAGGTAGTCCCATCATCAGCGACTGGAATGCTATCGTCTTGAACGATACTCATGCCTTGGTACGTAGCAATTGGAGTAGCTGCACCAGCAGGTTGCAGGTATTCAATCAATTGTTGTTCACGCATCTCTGAGTACGCAGCTGAATTAACTACTAAAGTTGACAACGTGTTATCCATCACATCGCCCATACGTGCGAGCGCCTTAACAAAGTCTGCGGCAGATAATTCCTTTTCAGAACCAACACCGAAAGACTTTGCAGTTGCAATATCTGCGTTGTTGAAAGTTGCTTTTACCGTGTTCAGCAGTAGACCAGTATCTTGGCGAGTCCACCAGTTGCCAAAACGATTGGCAATCTGTTGCTGGGTGCTTGCACCAGAAATCAAATCGCCCCAGTCAGTATTACCAAACGACTTACTTTGATACATCTTAATGCCGTGTTCCATCGCAGAGTCGACACCATTCGTTTGAATGTCATGCGTATCGTTCCATTCATCAGCATCGCCGGACAAGTCGTTCATTGCCGGGATTTCAACCGTCCGACCTGGTTGAAGCAAACGTCCACCTAAAATGGGATCGTTCTTTAAAACACCAGACGCCACAAAACGATTAGTTTGCGTATTTTGTCGATAGACCCAATCAAGAAATACTGTTGGTTCAATTAAGTTACTAAAATTCGTAGGATTGCCGTTAATTACAGCCATTACCTACACCTCCTATTTAAGTTTGTTGTATAAATCTGGATTCTCACGATAAATTTGAGTTTGCTGATCCATGTTGAGCTTGGCAAAATCTTCGCGTGTCAGTGATCCAGGAATTGTTTGGCCACCATTTTGTGGCGTATGCGTGCCATGGACACGTTGTTCTACGCCATCTTGAACAGCCTTGTTGAACAAGTCGATAAACTTGTCGATATTGTTCTTACGTACATCGTCATCTTTAGAAGTAACGAATTCTGCAAATTCAACAGGAATCTTGCTATCCGTTAAGGCTGACTTAGTTGCAGCCAAAGCATTTTTCTCATCAACGGCGTCTAGTCGTTCCTGTAATCGTTTCTCTTGGTCTGCCAGGGCTTGTCGCTTGTCATCGAGTTCTGCTTCGGCCTTCTGTTGTGCATTCATGCCAGCACGTTTTTCACCTTCGGACATCCATTCTTCTTTGAGGGATTCCAGCTGACCATTAAACTTTTCTTCCAGCTGCTTAGCTTTAGCACCCATCATTTTATTCACGTCATCTTGTGAATATGCTTTACCGGATGGTTCCTGACCTTTAGGTTCTTGTTGCTGATCCTTATTATGATCGATTGGCTTTGGTTCTTCGCCAGGTTCAGCAAAATATTGCAAGTTCATCTTCATCGTAAAAACTCCTTTTTAAAGTCCGCAGACTAGATCGGTTAAAGTCCGAATGACTAAATTGCTTGTTCTTTTAGGGCTGCAAGTAAGAAAAAGCCCACAAAAATAGGGGTTATTATCATATAAAGCAGATAAATAACTCCTATAATTTCGATTCTTTGTTAACTACCCTTATTTGTAAGTGTTCTCAAGGGACTATTACTTAGAAATCGCCCCTAATCAAATTCACCTGTCATCATGCCGTCTAGTTGGCCATCAAGTAAATTACCATCTTCATCGCACGCTACCAATTGGCATCGACAACGTGGGTGAGTATCTTCTTGAGGAATCGGTGCTTGGCCGAATGGAAATCTCTGTTTGTCTAATGGTTGGCAAATATCACAAACATGGTAGTCTTCTTCGGTTAGCCACATTACAAATTTAACGTCGCTATCTTCGTAGGCTTGTCGTTTACCTTTGTTGGTGTTCTCAACCGATTGTATCTGCATTAATCCATCGATTCGAGATAATAGCTGATTCATTGGTGTTGCCAAGTTATCATCAATTCGATCGCCCGACTGTGGAATGCTTCTAGTTAGCTTGTTCATTGCGGTTACTGAAATACCTCGACTCAGACCTTTATTTAAGGTCTCAATCATGCGATTAGCCATAACATCTTGGTGCACCCATAGTCGTTGCACGTATTCGGCCTGATCAGTGCTCTGTGGAACGTTTTGCTGCGAACGTGAAGAGTTATCTGCATACGCTGCCGAACGCTGTCTATTTAGTTCTGTGACACCATATAGTTCGCTTCTCGCTGTCGCAATACTCATACCAGCCCCAATCATTGCACCCAACATATCTCGCTTAGTTAATGAGGCTTTAACATAAGCAGCTTGTAACTGCTTGGATAGTTTATCGTCGGGTTGAACGTCCGTTAACATTTGGTTAATAGCAGCGTAAAAGTGTTGTGTGTCCCATGAACTAACTGCTGACGATACTTGATTAAGAGTTAATCCACTATCATCGGCGTACTCGTTATAGAACTCTTTTAGATGGTTGGCGATAATGCTTAAGGCTTGCTGATAAAAGCTATTGATCGTCTGACTGTTCGCCTTGTCCTGCTTGACCAGTTGGCGAATCTTCTGGCGCTCCTTCTTGATCGTTGTCAACGCTATCACCTACCCCATTCACGTTCTGCAGTTTGGCTTGCGCAGCAGCAATCA
>NZ_CP134161.1 GCF_032197885.1 Levilactobacillus namurensis
GTCTCTGAAGCGGATCCACCGAGGGTTCAAAGGACTACAGGACACCTTGGAAGCATCATTTATTTAAGTTAGATACATATTATATGTACGAAGGCATTTCATTTACACAAGATTCTTGACGCTACCTCAAAAACTGATTATGCTATTAATGGGGCACATTTTACATTAACGCCAAATGATCATGGCAATGTTTTACACTCTGGCATTAATGGCTTTGATGCGGTTAATTGGCACGGTGAAGCAAGAAATTTGGGTACAGCGGCGGAAATTAATTTCACACGTACTTTTGATGATGAATTCGCCGGACAATTAGCTGCCCAAGTGACCTATCGATTGGACGATGAAGATCGTTTAGACATTATATTTAGTGGCGTTTCAACCGAGAATACATTGTTCAATCCAATGACGCATGTCTACTTTAATTTAGTTGGTAAGGATCAAGATATCAGTCAGCATAAATTACAAATTGCATCACGTCAACATCTTGAAGTTGATAATCACATGATTCCAACCGGTAACGTGATTGATAATCAAAATACAAAATTTGATTTTGCGCATTTGCATGCCTTGGGACAAGAGCATTACGATGATGCTTGGGTATTAGATTCCAGCCGTCAAGGGGAGGGAGTAGGACTAACTTCACCCGATGAAAGTTTGACCTTGACAGTGGATTCAGATCGCAATGGTGTGGTTGTATTCACTGCCAATCCTGACGATAGCAGTGACATTAAAACAGCGCTTGCTATTGAGATGCAGACCTTGCCTGATGCGGTTAATCATGAAGGCTTTGGTGATATTGTTTTGCCAGCAAATGAAACAAAAACATATACTGTAACTTACCAAATTAAAAAAAGCGAGGATAAATAAAAATGGCTAAATTTTCAGATATTAAAGGTTTTGCCTTTGATTTAGATGGCGTTATTGCTGACACGGCGCGCTTTCATGGTGAAGCTTGGCATCAAACAGCTGATGAGGTTGGCACAACTTGGACACCAGAATTGGCTGAAGGTTTGAAGGGCATCAGTCGCATGGCTTCCTTGCAAATGATTTTGGATGCTGGGGATCATGCCGATGATTTTTCTCAAGCAGATAAAGAAGCATTAGCAGAAAAGAAAAATCATAATTATCAACAACTCATTTCAACATTGACGGAAGATGATGTTTTACCTGGCATGAAAGATTTCATTCAATCAGCTATGGCAGCCGGCTATAAAATGTCGGTAGCTTCAGCCTCTAAAAATGCACCAATGATTCTAGATCATTTGGGATTAACTGAGTATTTTGTTGACATTGTTGATCCCGCCACTTTGACAAAGGGAAAACCTGATCCTGAAATCTTCGTTCGTGCTGCGGAAGTCTTACATTTAGATCCAGAAAATGTCATTGGATTGGAAGATTCAGCTGCTGGAATTTCCTCAATCAATGGCGCAGGTGAAACATCACTAGCAGTTGGTATTTCAGATGTGTTGTCAGGAGCGGATCTGAATTTTGAGTCTACTTCAGAAGTGACATTAGCAAATATTGAAGCTAAAATGCAATAGATAACTAAAAAGAGTGTCAGTACATAAAAACACTGACACTTTTTTGTTGTTTTAATTAACATTTGCCACCGTATTGCCCTGCTTGAGTGTGATATCGGTAAAAGTTACGGTATGCGTTGTTGTATGTGATCAACGAGAGCCGTAATAGCTAATTCATCCATCTGTGTAAATTTTTACTGCACAGGTGCTAAAATAGGACGTGCTAATTGGGTTAATTATGTCCAATCGATGATCACAATTGATAGATTCTCAGAGACAGAAATGCCAACACCTTTTGCACCATTTAGTAATCGAATACTGCTGATGTCTGCTGAGCCAATTGCAGTCGTGAAAGGTTGAGGATTCCCAAATATTTTGGAAGCATACTTATATAATATTGGTTATATTGGAGGATTAGTTATTTGATACAGCTTGTAAAAGAAAAATTTGACGTTACTCATTTGCGATTTGTTTTACTCGGCCTGCTTGTGGGTTTAATGAGTGGCACCGTTGTTAGCTTATTTCGCTATTGTATTGAGATAGGGCTGCACTATAGTCGATTGGTATATAGATACTTACGAATCGCGCCGTTTGTTTGGTGGAAATGGGCATTGTTGATAGGCATCAACCTTGGTTTAGCGTTAATTGTGGCTCGACTTCTCAAGAGAGAACCTTATATCGCTGGTTCTGGAATTCCGCAAGTTGAAGGTCAATTGGCTGGTGAATTGGAAATGCACTGGTGGTCAATTCTTTGGCGAAAATTTATCGGTGGTATTCTGGCATTGGGACCTGGATTATTTCTCGGACGAGAAGGACCAGCGATTCAATTAAGTGCGTCAGTTGGTCAAGGTTTCGCTTCTGAGTTTAAGTTATCAGGAACTGATCGCCGACTACTAATTGCATCAGGCGCCGCTGCTGGATTAGCAGCAGCGTTTAATGCCCCCATTGCTGGAACTCTATTTGTCTTAGAAGAGATTTACCATAATTTTTCACCGCTGGTTTGGTTAACAGCATTAGCCGGAGCAATTGGTTCAAATTTTATTTCGCTGAATGTTTTCGGACTTGTTCCCGTGTTACATTTAAGTTATTCACGTAGTTTACCAGTATCAAATTATTGGCACTTAATTTTACTCGGCATTGTTTTGGGATTATTTGGTTACTTATATCAACGGGTCTTGTTAGTTATGCCTAGGTGGTATCATCAATTGACACATTTGCCACGCCCAATACAAGGTATCGTACCATTTCTGCTGGTAATTTTAGTTGGTTACTTTTCGCCAAATTTACTCGGTGGTGGTAATGGCTTAATTTTGGGATTTGGCCAGCATGTTCCACCTTTGTTTGTACTAATTGCAATTTTTATTATACGATTCGTCTTTTCAATGATTTCATATGGTTCCGGATTACCTGGCGGTATTTTCTTGCCGATTCTTTCTTTAGGTGCTGTGATTGGTGCGGTTTATGGCGTCTTAATGAATCAATTAGGATTATTATCGCATGTCTATATCATGAACCTAATCATTTTTTCCATGGCCGGTTACTTTGCTGGAATCGGAAAAGCTCCCTTCACAGCTATCTTGCTGGTAACAGAAATGGTTGGCAATTTAACACATTTAATGCCATTAGCAGTCATATCGTTAACTGCCTACCTTGTTGTTGATTTATTAGGCGGTGCACCAATCTATGAAGCATTGCTTAAGCAGATGACAATGCCTAAAACTGTTCAGCAACTTCATCGACCTGATTATTTGGAAATACCGGTTTTCTTTGGCAGTCCCTTAAACGGCAAAATGGTCCGAGACATGCCATGGCCTAAAGAAGCACTGCTCATTGGAATCCGGCGTGGCGAACAAGAAGTGATTCCACATGGTGACACCTTGATTCATGAAGGTGATACGTTAGTACTGTTAACTGATACAACCCAACGACCCCAAGTTAAACAACGGATTGATGCATTATTAGCAACCTTAGAAAAAAAGCACCAAGACTAAGTTAATAGGTAAATTGGTTTATCATAATGGTAGGTATCAGATTAAGTGGGTCCGTTGGCAGACATAAACATATTGGAAAACTATATACAAATACGGTGAAGTACGAAAAACGCTGAAACAGAATTAGTTGAACCTATTTTGAAAAATACAAAGATAAATAATATGCCGAAAATGCCTTGCTACCCAATTTTTCATAGTCATGCTATAATGTAGACAGAAAAGGAAGCCTTGCGCTAACAAGACTTCCTACGCAAGCCGCTTCAAAGGCGGTGGCGAAGTTAATAAGACAGCATTAAGCTACCCTGTAACCTACCAAAGTTACGCAGGGCGGCTTTTTTATTTGTGGTGCTTGTCGATATAGCTGAGTAGCGCGATTAAAAACGTGCCAAACAGCAACATCAACGAGAGTGCCTGGAAGACGCTCATTGACTGTAAAACCTTCCTGAAGATTATTCCATGTTCCCATGGGCCTCACCTCACAAGGGAAAAGACAGCCACCGCCCTTAAACCTTGCGTAATCTATTATACAGGTGAATTAAGTATTGACCAAGCACAATAAAAATAGATCATGGAGTTTCATGGGATCCTAAATTTGATCAAATTAAGAATCAGCAAAACATCTTTTGTAGATACCCTTTTTTGAGTTCCTGGAGTTTTTCAAGCTTACGCTGATGAAGAGCTATAGTATCGTCTAGTTGTTTGAAAAAGGCAAATTCTATAATTAATCCGAACAGAAATTAAAAAGCCTAAAGCAATCACTTACAATGGTAGTAGCTAATTCCAACCAATATAGGGAGTGATTACTTTGGGTACATCTACTTTATCACGTTTTCAACGTGGCGCACTAGCACAACTGGTCAATGAGGGGAATAAATCTTACCAAGTAATGGCTGACGCCTTAGGCGTCGCCAAAGCTACGATTAGCTATGAGTTGAACCGGGTTAAACCTTATGATCCAGAATTAGCTCAGCAAGATGCAGATCGCAAAAGGCGGAATTGCGGTCGTCGTTCGATGCTGACGGCAGCATTAGCGACTTTAATTACCAATCACTTACGATTAACCTGGTCACCAGAAACCATTGCGGCCGCTTATAACTTGAGCACTGCGTCAATTTATAATTGGCTTAATCGTGGCTGGCTCCCCTTCAAATTGACTGATTTACCCAATCGGAATGTCCGCCAGCACCGAGTGAGCGAAAATCGTGGGAAATTTACAAGCGGGACTTCCATCGAACAACGGCCAACAACTGTTAATCAACGGTTAGCTTTTGGTCATTGGGAAGTAGATACGGTGCTTTCTAGTCGAAGTGAGTCACGATCATGTCTGGTTACATTCGTAGAACGTAAGACCCGACTTCTATGGGCCATCAAACAAAGCCCCTAATAGAACGGCTAAGGCTCTAAACACCGCCTTTGGCAAGTTTATGGGGGCCTTCGGTCCCCAAGTAAAATCCATTACTGTTGATCATGGTAAAGAGTTTGCCAATTATCAGGCCTTAGAACAGGATTATCAGATCAAAGTTTATTTTTGCCATCCATATTCACCATGGGAGCGAGGTTCCAATGAATATTTTAATAGACGGTTACGCTAGTTCTTCCCGAAAAAGACCAATTTTAGCCAAGTAACGACTGATGAGATCCTAGCAGCACTTGAACTAATTAATCAACGACCATTAAAAATACATCATCAACAGACTGCCATTGAAAGATTCCGGGCTTGTTCGGATTAAACTTGTAATTTGCCTGATTTTTCTCAAATGTCTCAAGGGAAAAAAGCATTCGTTATTTTGACTTTGATTTTGGAATTTAGCCAGGATAAAAAGCCGGTCATTATTGACCAGCCTGAAGATAGCTTAGACAATCGATCAATATATCAAGATTTGACGAGATACTTAAAATCAAAAAAGAAAGAACGTCAGATTATTTTAGTAACACATAATCCAAACGTCGTTGTTGGTTCAGATGCAGAAAACGTTATTGTAGCCAATCCAAATTCATCAAAAACACCAAATAAAAACAATGTTCAATTTAGTTATATTAACGGCCCCCTCGAAAACACATTTTTAAATCCAAACTCTGAAAGATTATTGGAGTCGAAAGGCATTAGAGAACATGTTATAGAAATTCTTGAAGGTGGAAAAGAAGCGTTTAAAGAACGTGAGAATAAATACACATCTGAATTTTCTTCATCTATATAGAGGTTTAGTATGAACTGAAAAATTAATTTTACCTTGACCCAGTTACCTGGTGTGCATCAAATAAGTAGTGATTGAGCACCAAACGAAAAGATTTATTAGATTAATAAGTAAAGCAAACCTCTGAGTTGGAGTAAATCCAAACTCAGGGGTTTTACTGGTCTAACTGTTTTTCAGACCATTCTCTGTAAACTGCATCTGGCCACTAGGGTATACCCTAGTGGTCTTTTTTATTTCTGTGCTATACTAGGAATTACAAGTGTTCATTAGAACTGTCCAAAAGGAGAATTGGAAATGGCTAAAATCGATTATGCGCGTGTGAGTTCCAAGGAGCAACATTTAGATCGACAATTAGCGGCTTTAAAAGGCGTTGATAAATTATTTACGGATAAATTAAGTGGGGCTAACACTAATCGGCCAGAACTGCAAAAAATGCTGGCCTATATTCGTGAGGGTGATATTGTCCTGGTCACTGAATTAGATCGCTTAGGCAGAAACAACCAGGATTTGACTAAGATCATGAACTCCATTCAAAATAAGGGGGCCACCCTAGATGTGTTGAATTTACCGTCCATGACCGGGATTGCGGATCCCAACTTACGGCAACTGATGACCAATTTGATTATTGAACTCTACAAGTACCAAGCTGAAAGTGAACGTAAGCGGATCATTGATCGACAGCAACAAGGCATTGCGCTTGCCAAACAGCAAGGTAAATATCATGGCCGCAAACCCCAATATGCCAAAGATGATCCCCGTTTGCAACACGCTTTTAAGCTTTATCAAACGGGTATGAGTGATGTAGATGTTGCCCGTAATACAGGGATTAAACGGACGACCTTTATCAGATATCGAAAGAAATTCAATATACAAAGATGATGTTTACATGAGAGAATCATAGCAGAGCGGACCACTTGAAACTTCTAACTCCACTAAAATCCGAGAAATGACCAAGAAAAATGACAACTCTTCGAATATTGTTACTTCAAATTAAAATCAAAAATGATTACCTTAAAAATTGAGGTTTTTTAATTACCCGGTTTGTAAAATTAAGTTAGAAATTTAAAAAGCCATTTGTGATAGACTTTTGAGTGTCAAAATCAAAAGAAAGGCTGATCACAAATGACCTATACTCATCTTACTATAGACGAACTTGCCACAATTTATTCTTTTTGGAAACTCGGTAAAGAGGCTTATCTAGTGGCCCCAGCGCTCCATCGGAGTGCTGAAACTGTGTATCGTATTTATCGGTTTCTTGACGCTGGCGGTACGATTATTGATTACCAATGCCACTATCGAAAGCATAAACAACATTGTGGGCGTAAACCAATTCAACTACGCCCTGATGAACTGGCCTATATTCAAGCCAAAACTCAAGCTGGTTGGCAACCAGCTACCATTATTAATCGCCAAGAACGGGCTTTCAGCTGTGGGGTTCGAACCCTTTACCGCCTTTTCAAACGCGGTGTTTTGGGGTTGTCGACCAAAGATTTACCGATGCACGGCAAACGGCACCCTAATGGTTACATTGAACGCCGTGGGAAAGCGGGTCAATTGGGCAGGGATTTAAAGAATCGTTATCAGGACTATCCTAATTTTAATCAAGAATTCGGCCATTTAGAAGGTGACACGGTTCAAGGTAAAAACCATCAGGGTGCGGTAACCACGCTGGTTGAACGACAAACTAAGGTCGCAATTGTGCTGAATTCGCATACCAAGTCGGCACACGATGTCAATCGTAGTTTAGCAGGATGGCTTTCGAAGCTGCCACGACACCTATTTAAGTCAATTACGTTTGACAATGGTAAGGAGTTCGCCGGTTGGCGAACCATTGCTAACCAATTTGATTTAAATATTTACTTTGCCGCTGTCGGAGCACCCAATCAACGTGGTTTAAATGAGAACACCAATGGTCTGCTGCGTAAAGATGGTTTACGTCACAATCTTATTATGGACCAGCTATCAGATGGATTTTTTCAAACAGTTGCCAGTCGACGAAACCACATCCCACGAAAAAGTTTGGGTTACCAGACACCTCTGGAAGCATTCATCAGTCAGATTACAGATGAACAGTTAAAAAATTTCTAACTTAATTTGACAATTCGGGAGATTAAAAACACTGCTTTTGGCTTCCGTAATTGGGAGAACTTTGTCAACCGTATTAAGATTCAACGCCAATGGCTTCACCCAGCACGCCAAACTGTGACGGTATAAAAAAGTACCTAGACCAATTAAGCTCCAGATACTTCATAAGGATTCCATCAACTTCACATGACAAATAACAAAAAACTGGCATTGGTGTGGTCCAATGCCAGAAATTTTACAGTCAATATCATTTGTTTTTTAGATCATCAACAGTATTAATATTCTTCATATATTTGGGAACTGCCAACCCTGTTTGAGCACCCTTCAAATTTTTGCGCAATTGAACATACTTACCTTTGTACTTCTTGGCATACAAGCCTTGGGTAACTGGTAACTCAGCAGTCACGGAAGCGTCAGAACTACCATTAGCTATCGAATTCCACATAACTCCCACGTCTAACTGTTGCATTGTAGCTTTATATCCTTTTTGCTTCAACAAAGTCGTTACTAAAGTGGTTGCCGCAATTTCATAGTCATATGGTGTATAAACTAATTTAATTTTTTTGCCATGACCGTTTGGCACCCCCGCTGTCCATGCTTTGACTTGTTTAGGATGGTTTTTAATAAACTGATTGACAGCTTTTTGCTTATTCATGCCACCGTTTATGTTCAGCATTACTGGATTTGACATTGAAATTGTCCAATGGAAATTCTTTAGTAACTTAGTAGCACCTGGATTATCTTTTTCCAACCCTTTACGTGTAATGGTGCGCATTGATTCACCATTACCATAAACATGTTTTGGATCTTTTAAAAATTTCAACGAATATTTAGCAACCATCCAGTGTGGCTGCCAGCCAGTAACAACGATAGGCTGTTTATTTTTAACTGCCTTGGATAACGTGCTAATCATCGCAGCTGTAGAACTTGGCATGATCTGCCAGTTAGCCTGTTTCAACTTATATTTTGACAACAATGTTTGTGTATTAGCCATTTCACCCGCACCAGCTTCGATCCCTGTAATCGTATAATTGATTTGCGGTCCTAACTTTTTATGTGAGTCGTATTCAGCTGGTTTAGCACAAGCACTAACTATGGCTGTCAAACATATAATCACTGTGGCCATTTGCAAATAACGGAGAATTCTTTTCTTCAAACTAATCATTCCCCCTTTATTTGGATGTTTTGTTGAACGATTGTGTGATTCGATCCAAAATAATAGCTACAATAACCACAGCAATTCCTGCGGCAAATCCTGCCCCGGCATCATTACGCCCCACAGCAAAGTAAACCTGAGTTCCTAAACCAAGGGCGCCAATCATTGATGCAATCACGACCATTGAAAGTCCAAGCATCATCGTTTGATTAATTCCGGACATTATTGTTGTTTTTGCTAGTGGTAACTGTAATTTGATTAGCTTTTGCCAGCTGGTCGAGCCAAAGGAATCCGCTACCTCGATCAAGTCACTTGGCACCTGCCGGATTCCCAAGTTTGTCATTCGCACTGTCGGTGGCGTCGCAAAAATCACTGAAGCCAACACCCCCGGTACCATCCCGATACCAAAAAATGAAACGGCCGGTATTAGATAAACAAACGCTGGCAAGGTCTGCATGAAGTCAAGAATTGGTTTGATTACGATCTCAGCTCTTGAACTTTTTGCCATCCAAATTCCAAGTGGAATCCCAACAACGATTGCAATCAAACTAGACGACAAAACTAACGTCAAGGTCTGGGTCATATCACGCCAGTATCCTAAGTTCCAGATCAATAACAGCCCCAAAACTTCAAACACCATGAAACTAATTTTCTTTTGTCCTCGTTTAACCCAGTACGTGAGTGCTAAGACCACCAAGATAAAGACCCATTGCGGCAAGAAGTCAAAAGCCCATTGAATACCGTCAATGATTACCTGGAAAAAGATCGTCACACTATTAAAAAATCCGGTAAATTGACTCAGCCAGTCAACACCTGAGTTGATCCAATCCGCTAAAGGTATTTTTCCAATATTCATTAAGCACTCACCTCTTCCCCAGCGATAGCCGCCAAAACAGAACTCCGTAGAATGATGCCTAGTAGATGATCGTCATCATCCAACACGACATAAGGAATTGCTGCCTTCGAAATATCGTTAATCAATGCATTGATTGGCATATCCACACTTGTCTTAGGCACGTCTGTCCTAAGAACTGACTTCAGGTCTTCACTGCCCTTCTTAATCAGATTCGAAACATCATGCGCATCGGCAAAACCCACGAATTTGTTGTCATTATCAACCACGTATATTGAAGAGATATCGTTGGCTCGCATTCTCCGCAAAGCCACCCGTGGTCCAGCCTTTCCAATATTAACCACCTGGGCCTGCGTCATTACACTACTTGCCGTCAGGACCTTTGTCCGGTCGACCCCTTCGATGAAGCGTTCTACGTAATCATTAGCCGGGTGAGTCAAAATATCTTCCGGATTATCAATTTGTTCGATATGCCCATCACGCATGATCATAATCCTATCCCCTAATTTCAAAGCTTCGTTCAGGTCATGGCCAATAAAAATGATCGTTTTATGCATTTTTTCTTGAATTTGCAATAACAAATCCTGCATTTCTTTCCGATATAACGGATCCAAGGCCGAAAATGCCTCGTCCATCAACAGAATCTCGGCATCATTGGCCAAAGCGCGCGCGAGACCAACCCGCTGCTGCATCCCGCCTGATAACTGATCTGGATATTGGTCGTCATACCCGGTCAAGCCGACTAGTGTCAATGCTTCATGAGCTTTCCTGTTTCGTACATCTAACGGAAAC
Source organism: Levilactobacillus namurensis (assembly GCF_032197885.1). Classification (NCBI taxonomy): domain Bacteria; kingdom Bacillati; phylum Bacillota; class Bacilli; order Lactobacillales; family Lactobacillaceae; genus Levilactobacillus; species Levilactobacillus namurensis. The sequence goes on from NZ_CP134161.1 coordinate 10,593, forward strand.
TTTTTAAGCTCCAATCCATAAGCCGCATTTTGTAATACGGACTTATGCGGAAACAAGGCAAAATTTTGAAAAACCATGCCGATCTTATCTTGGCGCAAGTGACGTAATTCTTCCTTACTGAGGCCCATCACACCTTGTTCATCGATTTCAATATCCCCATCAGTCGAATTTATCAAGCGGTTGATCATTCGGATAATCGTAGACTTTCCACTTCCAGACAGCCCCATGATTACAAACAGTTCACCTTCATTAACAGCAAAACTAGCTTGATTAACTCCAACAGTACAACCTGTCTGCGAAAGGATCTCTGCTTTAGACTTTCCCTCACGCAACAATTTTTTTGCTAGAGATATTTGCTTTCCAAAAATCTTAGTTACATTTTTAACTTTAACTTTTTCCACCAACATACACCTCCATGTATTAGCATGTTACCCAGATTATTATTCATGGATGTAAGCTGATTCCTGAGACAACTTTTAAGAGAGGGTATAATGAATAAATCGTCTCTCAAAAGGAAGGAATTTTTACATGCCAACTCGTTACGACAAAGAATTCAAACAAAACATTATCAACCTATATAAGCAAGGCGAATCAGCTGCCCAACTGGCCAGAGAATATGGCATTGGCTATTCAACAGTTCATAAGTGGATCCAGGGCCAGGCCAAGACTCAATCCGGTAAATCGCCAGACGAAATCAAAGCGATGGAAAAGCGACTGGCTTCGCTGTCTGAGGAGAACGAAATCCTAAAAAAAGCCCTGGGCTTCCTTGCGCAGAAGTAACCAATATTTTTGATCACATTCACCAAGAAAGCCATCACCAGGTAACTAAGATGTGCCGAATCCTCGGTGTTTCCAGAGCTCAGTATTATCGTTATCGATCCCCACTTCAAAACGCCGGGCCGAAGATGCGGACTTAAAACAACGGGTTCTGCGGATCTTTGCGGAATTTAAGCAGCGATACGGCGTTATGAAGATCCACCATGAATTGAATCTGGAACTTCAACCACTGCAGCGTCGGTGCAGCCCAAGACGGATTTCCCGACTCATGAAGGAACTGGATATCCACTCCGTTACCGTCAATAAATGGAAAGCGGCTTCGGCTTCCAAAACCAAGGTTGAACAGCGTCCCAACTTGCTTAAGCAGGATTTCTCGACCACTGGTTTAAATCAAAAATGGACCGCTGATATGACCTATATTCAAACGAAGCGTAATGGCTGGTGTTACTTATCAACCATCATGGACCTGCACTCACGACGGATTATCGGCTATTCGTTCTCAAAAAAGATGGCTACTGATTTAGTCTTAAAGGCCCTTGAAAGCGCGGTTAAAAATCGAACCATTACTGGGGACCTGATTATCCATACGGATTTAGGATCACAGTATACCAGCGATGATTACAATCAACGTTTAACTGAGCTACATATCCGCCACTCATACAGCCGTAAGGGTTGTCCGTATGATAATGGCAGATTGTAAAATTTAAGTTGAACATTTAAGTAGACAGAAAAACCCATCAAGGTCTTTAATGGTGTTACCACACAATCCATTAGAAAGAAGGACCTTGATGAGCACCACTATTTTATCATTCCAGAACCGTGTTGTCATTGAAACGCTTCATAAGGAAGGACGTTCCTTGCGATACATCGCTAACTACTTAGACTTTAGTAAGACCACCATCTTTAACGAACTTCACCGGCTAAATAGTGAGTACCAGGCTGGGCTAGCGCAAACTGACTTTGAACGAAAGGTTAGTCAACGGGGGCGGAAGTCTTCGCTCACTAAAAACCTTAAACACTTGATCGAGGAAAAGATTCAAGTCCAGAAGTGGTCCCCTGAACAAGTTGCCCATGTGGTGGGGATTGCCTACAAGACAGTCTATAACTGGATTGATCAAGGATGGCTTGATATACAGTTGCCCGATTTGCCTGATCATGGAATTCGTCGTCATCGTGCTAAAGAAAAGCGTGGTACGTTCAATCACGGCCGCTCCATTGAGGAGCGGCCTCATAAAGTCGAAACTCGCCAGGAATTCGGCCACTTTGAAGCTGATACCGTACTTTCTGGTAAACGTAAAGGTCAAGCTGTGGCTACTTTTGTGGAGCGTAAAAGTCGCCTGACAATTGTTAAACGGCTCCATGGTCGCGACAGTCAGTCCATGACTCAAGCCGTACTTGAACTAGCTAGTCAACTTCAAGACAAGCTCAAGACGCTTACTGTGGATCATGGTAAAGAGTTCGCTAACTACCAGACAATTGAACAGCTAACAGGTACTCAGGTTTATTTTGCCCATGCTTATTCACCACATGAACGCGGTAGTAATGAGAACCGTAACCGAGTTTTGCGACGGTTTATTCCCAAGGGACAAGCCATTGAAGAACTAAGTGATTACCAACTGGTTCAAATCAATTGGTATCTGAATTCACGGCCACTTAAATGTCTTAATTGGCATACACCAATCGAGATCTTCTTGCTTAATCTACGTCACTAAATTCGTTCAAGTTATTTCTTGCAATCTGCCTTATCCATTCAATGCCTTCCAATGAAATTAATTTGACTGTGCCGGTTTCCATTAAATATTCTTCGGGCATACTATTTGGGTGCCGCCTTAACCATAAGCTTACATATGATCGATCATGCCCTAGCTTGATACCGGCCTGAGATAAACTAATCCATTCGTGTTGTCTTGCCACATGCAGGTAACTCCTTTCTTAAATAATTAACTAAATTATAGCACCATTTGAACACACTTGTGTACATTTATTTTTACATTTACATTACAAGTGCATACCACCATCTTCATGCCGGTTCCGGGTTTGATGTTGCCGTTGTTTTTTGGTCATTTCCCACTCAGTCTCCTTTAAACCTTGCGCCTGTTTTTGCCGTTGGTAATCTTCATCACGGGCATATAGGGCGGTCATGATTGCGTTACTAAAGGCCGTCTTTAAGTAATAGTCTGGACTAACTGGCTTGTAGTTCAGTGGTTGATAATGTCCGATATTTGCTTTTCTGTACTGGTCGTCCTTGGCTTGTTGCCCTTTTAACTGTTTTTGGATTTTCTCAATCTGACTGTTCTTAATCGTTGGATCGACTTTACATTCACCCAAAAAGAGTTGTTTAGTGCCGTCATGCTTTAAAACCCGTTGTAAGTGATGATTCTCTAACTGATCTAAGCTAAGCTGTCCCGATAAATAAGCTAGTCCTTGTTGATGTTCTTGGGGACTGAACACCTGTGGTGGATTTGCTTGCCACTGTTCAATCGTTTCGGCCTGACATGGCTTTAAAACAGGATCATAGTACATCACGGCTGTATAGGCTTGTTCCTGTTTAATCAATGGCAATCCATCTAAATCACCTTTGGGAAAGGCCCTTTTCAATACTTCATGGTATTGCGTTTTAATGACTTGCTTAACGGCCATGATTGCCCGTAGATCTTTGACTGCGCGAGTAATCTTTTGCTGTTCGGTTGGTGAATATTTCTCTAGTAACCCTTGATCGACGTGTTCTAGACTTTCTAAGTTATCATCATGAATCATCAGCGTATATTTAAGCTCGATTTTGACTTCCTTTTCTTGTTGTATTAATAACTTCCAGCCAACGTATGGCCGTTTGGTAAAGGTCAATAATTGTTGGGCCGACAAATCATCACGAATGTTCATTAAACGTTCGTTTAATTCACTACCCTTGAAAACTGTTTGTTCGCTATCGGTTTCCTTAATTAATTCTCGTCTTTCAGCTTGCGTGGCCTGTTCAAAATCAAGCTCTGGATAAAGTTTTTTAGTCGTGCGATCAACTACTTTATTTAAGAGTTCATCTGCTTTTTTTAGTGAACTTTCTTGTTGGTTAATCGTCAATAATTTCTTAGTGACATCTTCACCAACCGCGTGCTTAATTAAGGTACTGTTTTTCCAATTAAATAGCATGCGCCGCTTATCATCTAAACTTTCCAAACTAATATAAGTTTTCAGTTCATGGCTTAACTCTTTAACTACCCGTTTTTCATTAAACGAGAAGTGTTTACTTAGGCTATCTAAATGACCTCTATTGATTACTTTTTCTTGGTTATTTTTATAACTGGCTTTGGCCTTGCGATAGTCCTTAACTTGTTGGTTAAATTCTTTTCTTTCATGCCGCTTACTATTGATTCCCTCATGTTGAGTTGGAACTTCATCTATTCCTTGATTTTCAAAGGATTTTTCGCTGATCCGATCGGGAATATTTTTTTGCTCTAAAACTTGATTTACACTAACCGCCCAATTGTGCCGCCATTGATTGATTTTTTCTTTTTTATCCCAATCAACCAACCAAATTTTTCGGTTTCTTACATTCCCTGCAGGAGTCTTAGTTTTATTACCATTACTATCTAAAATGTATTCGGTTTTTGTTTTCTGTCCCCAAGTACCATCGGGGTTAAATGGGCGATTGGTTAACATCACATGAGCGTGCGGATTATCTGGGTGGTCGCGATGAATTGCCACGTCGGCTACCATGCCCTCATCAACAAAATTTTCTTGCACATATTTTGTCAGTAATTCTTTCTGTTCGGATTCACTTAATTCTACCGGTAAAGCCACGTTAAACTCTTTTGCATACCGTGAGTTTGATTTACGATCTTTCTTTTCAACTTCATTCCACAACTGCTCTCGATCACTGGCCCATTCTTGTGCATTTTTTGGCGTCAAAATAAAGCTTTCTGGCATAACCGAGCGGGCATAAAAATAGTGGCGACCTTCCTTATCATCAAATAGCTTTTCACCACTTCGATAAGCGGCACTGGCAATCGCACTTCGTCCTTTACCAGCACTAATATTACTAAAACTCATGTGAAAAATTGCCATGTCGGTCACCACCTTTCTTTGGGTTTATGGGTTTTATTTTGTTGTCGCCATCGGCGACTTCTAATACAGGTTTTAATGGGTTTAGCACAACGTCATCAAAGATGACGTATAAGTGCGCATTGACCTCGTTTTACTCGGTCTTCTGATTCTCTTAACTTTAATTTAGTGTATGCCTTCCGCTTCGCTATTTCAAATTTTATACTTTGACTTAACGTTTCCTATATGATATAGTTTCGGTGATTATTTCTAATATGATTGGAGGGATCGTTATGTCTCAAAGTAACTTAGAAAAACAAGAAGCTAAATTAAAAGCCCTTAATCAAAAAATTAAGGACGAAAAAAATAAGATTGAACAACGGCTAGGTAAACAAATCATCAGTCAAGCCAATTTAGATTATGCAACACTGACCACTCCACAGATTAAAATGATTGCTAAAAAAGTTGCCGCCTTTTTAAATCAAGCTCAAAATAACCAATAATAGTTAGGTGGTAATGACTATGCCTAATCAATATGAAAAATTAGTTGAGCAACAAGCGCGTTTAAAACAAAAAATTGATCGGGAAGATTTTAAATTACGACAATCTGAATACTATGAAAATCGGCAAGCTCGCAAAGCCCGTTCTCGCCGATTAATTCAAAAAGGGGCTTTATTAGAAAAGTACTTTCAAGCTAATAACCTCTCGGTCGAACAAACCGAAGAACTTTTAAAAACATTTGCTGACTATGTTAACACCCATAAACCGGATAAATTAAAAAACGATCAACCTAATAACTAGGCCGATCGTTTTTATTTTCAGAATTATTTTTTGGCTTAATTTCTGGATTGTTTTTAGCAAAGTCTTTTAACTGTTTTTGAATTCTTTGTGTAAGCTCTGCTTTACTTTCTTTGTGCTTCCTTTTACTTGATCGCTGTTGAATTATCTTTTGATCTTTACCTCTTCTTTTTGATTTTAGGGCAAGCGTAAAATCTGAAATTTTATTTTGATCTAACTTACTTAAATGACCGATTTCTTTAAAGTTTAAACCGGCTTTGGGAAAGCGATAAATATTACCAAGATCGACCCAGGAAGGTTTCTTCAACCCAGCGGATTGCCAATCTTGAATCGGATAATATTGTTGCTTGATATAAGCCGACTTCTTTTCATACTGACTAGTAATTTTAAAAGCCTCGACCGTCTGTTCTGATACCCGACGAATTAAAACTGGCCGAGACTTGCCACCGTTAGTTTCTACAAAACTAACGTATAGGCTGACTAAGTCATTAGTCCTCATCTGGATCGTTGAGCCAATCAGCGACCTCTTTAGCGTCTTTGAACTCGGTGACTGGTGTCCCTTCGGTCGCCTTTAAAAAGCGTAAATTAGCTCTTTCTTCTTCGCTTAAAGACGCATTAAAAGGTAAAGCACCATTAGCAACAATCCGCTTGTAAAACATGTTAATGGCCGTGGTTGGATTTAAGCCCAATTCGCTTAAAATTGCTTCGGTATCATCGGCCAAATCTTTATCAATCTTGACTTGGACCCGTTTCTTTTCCTTAACTGCCATGATTGTCTCATCTCCTTTCTTTTACTACTACCATTATACTACCTTTTGAGTACCTTATCAATAGATAAAGCCCTGGCTTCAAATCACTTGAGCTTGGCGTTGATCTAAAGGCTGAACTTTTGAGCTGGTTAGCCTGGTTAGCTCTGGCGCTCATTTAAAAGCCCCTATTATTCTGTTTAAGCCATTTAAATCTAACTTAAGTATAAAGAGGTTAGTAAGTCTTAAAATCGCTTATAAAGGATTTTGTAGCCTTTTAGGACTAGTAGTACAAACCACTGTTATCGTTGTCGGCCGACTTTTCTTCTTCGGGGTGTTTGGCCACATATTCTCTAGCCGCTTGTTTATTCCACCAAACGCCAAATAGGTTTTGCATGGTGCCGTACAGGTAGTTTTCCACGTTCTTGATGTGCTTCTCATTGCTTCTTAGAAGCTGTCTAAAATCTCTTAAGTAATAGTGCTAAAAACGCTAAAACGACCATTTGCAGACTGGTGGTTAATTGACGCTCACAATTTTTCCAAAGTCGCCGACAATTCTCTAGCCAACTAAAAGATCGTTCGACTACCCAACGTTGGGGCATAACTTCGAATCGATGCAACTCATTGCGCTTCGCAACCTGCACGGTTGCGTTTAAATTACTGGCTACATCGAGCTGAAAATTAACGCCTGAATAACCACCATCAACTAAGACATTTTGAACCTGGCGTAAATGCATGGCATGTAAAGCGATCATTGCACTGGCCCCGTCTCGATCAGAGACGTTCGCTCGCGTCATGTGAATGGCCTGCGGAAAGCCATTGATATCAACTGCCAGATGGCGCTTAATCCCCGAGATTTTCTTACCAGCGTCGTAACCTTTGTTTTCAGCAGTAGCGGTGTTTTTGACGCTCAGAGCGTCAAAAATAATAAAGGAAGTTAAAGCTGAACGTCCTTGGTAAGTTCGCCGAGCAATGACAATTTTTTTAAAACTTGTTCCAATAAAGAATCAGCCGTAGGCTCAGCTTTAGTTGACCAAATTTTGTAATAGTTGTAAACTGACCGCCATTCTGGGAAATCACCGGGGACTTGACGCCATTGGCAACCGGTTTTCAAGACATATAGGACCGCACAGAAGACCTCGTAGAGGTCATATTTTCGAGGCTTAGTTCGCTTACGAAAATTTTCTAAAGCTGGTCGAATTAATTCAAATTGTTGCCGAGTAATATTGCTGGGATAATTTTTCATAGCTTAAACTCGCTTTTTACATAGAAGTATATCAAAAATCATAGATCTTGGACAGCTTCTTAGGGCGTTAAAGTAACGTCTCAAGGCTTTAGTCATTAAAAATTTAAGTTCTTCGTCGTCCAGTGGGATTATGACGCCAATATCTTTATGATCCTTCTCAACTCGGTACTTAGCATTTAAGATAATACCAACGAAGCGACGTATCTGTTGCGGGGTACGGCACCAAAAACTAAGCAGTATTCATCATGTTACAGCACCCAAGTAAAAGCTACGAAGATAAAAACATTCATCCTCAAAATATGTAACCTAGAAAAAAGGCCTCTGAAGTGAACCCCATAAGTTGGAGTGAATTTCTACGCCACTAACTGGCTGGTATGTTCCCGGTATTTTACCGGGGACATACCAGCCAGTTTTGCTTTTATCCGACGATGATTGTAATAGTCAACGTAGTTAGTAATGCTGGATTCTAGCTCTTTGTAACTCCTATATTGGTGATTATGAACCGTGCCAACTTTAAGAATGTGAAAAATACTTTCTGCTACTGCGTTATCTAGGCATGTGGCCTTACGGCTCATGCTTTGGAAAACATGGGCTTGTTGAAGAATGTTCACGTATCGAAAGTTTTGATATTGAAAGCCTTGGTCTGAGTGAATTGTCATTCGATATGGTAAATCTGGCCGTTTTGCTAGTAGTCGCTTAAGTGGGCATGTTACGAAGTCGACCGTCGGTTTACGATCAATGGCCCATTCAATAATTTCTCCGTTGTAGAGGTCAATATAAGCCGTAAAGTACGCACGTTCGTTGATAGTTTGCTCACCCCAACGAACCTCAGTCACATCGGTAACGACCTTTTGAAATGGTCGATCCGTCTTGAAACGACGTTGTAAACGATTATGGGCAATTTTACCAACGGTTCCTTTATAAGAATTGTATTTCTTGGTGCGCCGATTAAACGCCTGACATAGTAGGTTATTTTCACGCATGATACGAAGTACGGCTTTATGATTTGCCTGGATTCCTTTATTTTTAAGAGCCAGAGTGACTGTTCGATATCCATAGTCTGGATTATTTAAACGAATACTTCTAATCTCATCAACTAACGTTGATGAGTTCGTTTGATATTTCCGATGACGAGCATCATGATAACTGCTACTCGACATTCTTACTGCCTTCAAAACCGCAACTAATTTAACATTGAATTTGCGCCTTAGCTCAGTAATTAGCTGGGCTTTCTCTTGGTTTGAGATTTTTTCTGTGCCAAGGCTTCGAGTTTTTCCAAGTAGGCTACCCGTATCCGCAGGAGTTCATTTTCTTCCTGAAGTTGCTTCAAGGTTTTAGATTGCTTAGCTTTATCTGTCATTTTTAAAGACCGTCCTTTGAATGGCTTAAGACGTCCCTCAATCAGCTTTCGTTCCCAATCCCAAATCATTACCGGATGTTTTAATTTGAAATGAGCTGCGGTTACTGGATATGAGGCACGATGTTCTTGTCGCCACTTGATAACCTTGATTTTAAAGGAATAGTCGTAAAATGTCTTCCTTGAATGGTTCTCCAATCCTTGAATTCCAAAAAGTTTAAAGTGAGTGAGCCATTGATGGATAGTCGCACTACCTTTAATACCATACTTTCTCATGAGTAATCGGGACGAAGTTCCCTGAAGATACTCGCTTAATACTTGTTGCTTTATTTTTGCTGAGAACATAGTAAAACCCCCTGAGTTTGGATTTACTCCAACTCAGGGGGTTCACTTTACTCCAGTGTTAAACCGGGAGCCTTTTTTAGTATACCAATTTCTACTTCACATAAGGCGGCTTATCCCAAGTAACCCACATTCACCGCGGTACTTCCACATTCCGTTATTTTTTGATTGTGAACTTGTCCAAAAAAGAAGTGGTATAGGTCTCAGATTGGCTTTAATTGGGGAAAATGAGTTTGTGAAATTCACTGAAATTACGTCTAGGCCATTCCCTTGAAGTTAACTGTCTCATTCTTTGTATTAACCAAAAACTTACCGACACTCCCCTGATACTTCACTGATACTTTAAGAAGCTGTCCAAGATCTATGATTTTTGATATACTTCTATGTAAAAAGCGAGTTTAAGCTATGAAAAATTATCCCAGCAATATTACTCGGCAACAATTTGAATTAATTCGACCAGCTTTAGAAAATTTTCGTAAGCGAACTAAGCCTCGAAAATATGACCTCTACGAGGTCTTCTGTGCGGTCCTATATGTCTTGAAAACCGGTTGCCAATGGCGTCAAGTCCCCGGTGATTTCCCAGAATGGCGGTCAGTTTACAACTATTACAAAATTTGGTCAACTAAAGCTGAGCCTACGGCTGATTCTTTATTGGAACAAGTTTTAAAAAAATTGTCATTGCTCGGCGAACTTACCAAGGACGTTCAGCTTTAACTTCCTTTATTATTTTTGACGCTCTGAGCGTCAAAAACACCGCTACTGCTGAAAACAAAGGTTACGACGCTGGTAAGAAAATCTCGGGGATTAAGCGCCATCTGGCAGTTGATATCAATGGCTTTCCGCAGGCCATTCACATGACGCGAGCGAACGTCTCTGATCGAGACGGGGCCAGTGCAATGATCGCTTTACATGCCATGCATTTACGCCAGGTTCAAAATGTCTTAGTTGATGGTGGTTATTCAGGCGTTAATTTTCAGCTCGATGTAGCCAGTAATTTAAACGCAACCGTGCAGGTTGCGAAGCGCAATGAGTTGCATCGATTCGAAGTTATGCCCCAACGTTGGGTAGTCGAACGATCTTTTAGTTGGCTAGAGAATTGTCGGCGACTTTGGAAAAATTGTGAGCGTCAATTAACCACCAGTCTGCAAATGGTCATTTTAGCGTTTTTAGCACTATTACTTAAGAGATTTTAGACAGCTTCTAAAGGAATACTTGTAATTTACCCGAGTGTATCGAATACTACTAATTCTCCCCCGATACCCTTGCTTATGCAAAACTCTTTTTACTTGATCTCTCTGCTGATTGGTAATTCTTGCAGAACTCCGATAGATTGTCTTCTTAACGATCACATCTGGATTCAATGGAACAATGTAATCCTTACATTCCAACAATTCCACCAACTTTCTTTTTTCTTTGGAATTTGACTTGACGGGTTACGGTTTTCCATTCAGTTTAGAGGGAGTGACGTTTTGAGCGCAGAATTGTTCCCTGGAATCAGCTATTTGGAATAACTGAACCAGAGTGCAATTCTACGCTAAGGTTTCCCCCTAGTTCGTCGGTCGTTAACGCCCGTCGCTTGTCTGTACAATTGCGGTATTGCTACCACCACTCATTATAAACCTACGTTTTCGGTTTAACCTACTAAAAAACGCCCTAGTAGGCGTTGGCAATACGTATTTATGTTTGTTCGATCACCAACTAATCAGTGGCACCAAGCCGAAGCTTCGTTTTACCACCCGCGCCGTTAATGGTCGCGCTCACCATTCACCACCCAGCCGTACAGATAGCCTTGTTGTGGTATAGCCAGACTTATTGAAGTCGCCCTGGCAAACGTGTCCCCTTGGATTTAGACCCCAGCTTGTCCCCTAGGGCTTTAAAAATCGCACCGGCCATGATATAATAGTCATTAAATAAGTTGACTTTTATGTGGCGCTCACCGATTCCCGTCGGTGGGTGTTTTTTTATGTTCTATTTTATGTAACCAATATTACTCGTTGTTTGGTGATAAATCAACATTTCTTTTTATGTATCCTTGTATCCTTGTATCCTTGTATATTCATATCCTTGTATCTAAGTATCCTTGTATCCTTGTATCTAAGTATATTAGGATACTTGCAGTCAATCTTAATTTAACGGCTTTTGAGAAGAAATGTATCCTTGTATCCTTGTATCCAAGTATCTTTGTATGTTATCATCCTTGTATCCAAGTATCCTTGTATATTAGGATACTTAATTGGAGGTCAGTATAATGGGTGAAGTAATTACTTTTGGAAATTTTAAAGGTGGCACCGGTAAAACAACAAATGCCACGCTTGCATGCCTGGCACTAGCTCGTACTGGTAAAAAAACGCTATTAATTGATTTCGATCCTCAAGCAAACGCTACAGATATTTACTTTAAAACCGCGGCTAATTTAGGCCACGATGATATTAAATTTAATCAAACCTTGCTTGCATCAATCCAAGAAGAGGACTTATCAAGATCGTTGGTTACTTTGGATAAAAACATTGACTTTATTCCATCAAGCGCAGATTTTTCATTGTACCCACGGATTATGGAAAAAAAGTTTAAAAATAATTATAAAGATAGAGTTACATATTTTAGCAAGCTACTTGCTTCACTAAAAGAAAAATATGATTTTGTGGTATTTGATTTGCCACCGACTATTTCCTTAATTTCTGATAGCGCCTTATACGCTTCAGATTGGGTTCTGATTATCCTTCAAACTCAAGAGCACAGTCTTCAGGGTGCCGAATCGTTTCTAAAATATATACAGGAACAGGTAATCGATGAATACGAAGCACCTAGTTTGAATTTACTCGGTATACTTCCTGTGCTATTAAAGAATGGGGCGCCTGTTGATCACAGCACATTAGAAGTAGCAGAAGAAGAATTTGGGAAAGAAAACATGTTAAAAACCCTAATTCGTAATATGGAAAGAATCAAAAGATATTCAATCAGAGGTGTATTTCTAAAAGATCAGTTCGATAAAAAAATAATTAGATTATACGATTCTGTGGCACAAGAAATCATTGAAAGGGCGGACTAGCATGGTGGAACTTTTACACAATCCTAAATCAAATAAAAGCAAAATAATTCCTAGAAAATCGGCGCCCCAGCCCCAAAAAGAAATTTCCATATCTTCTCTAAACGAATCAAACAAAACGAAGTCTAAACAAATAGATGGTGTTACTTTTGATACTACACTCAGAATTGACAATCATCTAAAAAACTTTATGAAAGCTATGGTAATTTTAGGGTATAGCTCAACTCAACAAAACGGATTAGCCCAATTACAAAAAACTTTTTTTGAATCGTTAACTGAGTCTGAACAAAATACGCTTACGACTCAAATACAGACTTTGGAAACCGGCGATGCTAACAAAGTAAAAAGTAAATAATCACGTGCTCTCAGACGACACGTTCACCTTTTAGATGTATACTTGTCCGTTTAAATTAAGCAGAATGCACACAAAAAAGTCCTCTATTATGCGGAATAGAGGGCTTTTCTGAAATCATTACATACAGGCTTTGCTTAGGAGCGTTGCTTGTGTCCATTTAGGACATACACAATCATATAACAATCAATGCTGTCACTTAACTTACTCAAAAAATCCACCCACCTCGTGATGAGATGAGTGGATTTTTGGTTGTGTGTACATTCAATTTATTCATTAATTTATATGGCAAATTACAAGTTTAATCCGAACAAGCCCGGAATCTTTCAATGGCAGTCTGTTGATGATGTATTTTTAATGGTCGTTGATTAATTAGTTCAAGTGCTGCTAGGATCTCATCAGTCGTTACTTGGCTAAAATTGGTCTTTTTCGGGAAGAACCAGCGTAACCGTCTATTAAAATATTCATTGGAACCTCGCTCCCATGGTGAATATGGATGGCAAAAATAAACTTTGATCTGATAATCCTGTTCTAAGGCCTGATAATTGGCAAACTCTTTACCATGATCAACAGTAATGGATTTTACTTGGGGACCGAAGGCCCCCATAAACTTGCCAAAGGCGGTGTTTAGAGCCTTAGCCGTTCTATTAGGGGCTTTGATGGCCCATAGAAGTCGGGTCTTACGTTCTACGAATGTAACCAGACATGATCGTGACTCACTTCGACTAGAAAGCACCGTATCTACTTCCCAATAACCAAAAGCTAACCGTTGATTAACAGTTGTTGGCCGTTGTTCGATGGAAGTCCCACTTGTAAATTTCCCACGATTTTCGCTCACTCGGTGCTGGCGGACATTCCGATTGGGTAGATCAGTCAATTTGAAGGGGAGCCAGCCACGATTAAGCCAATTATAAATTGACGCAGTGCTCAAGTTATAAGCGGCCGCAATGGTTTCTGGTGACCAGGTTAATCGTAAGTGATTGGTAATTAAAGTCGCTAATGCTGCCGTCAGCATCGAACGACGACCGCAATTCCGCCTTTTGCGATCTGCATCTTGCTGAGCTAATTCTGGATCATAAGGTTTAACCCGGTCCAACTCATAGCTAATCGTAGCTTTGGCGACGCCTAAGGCGTCAGCCATTACTTGGTAAGATTTATTCCCCTCATTGACCAGTTGTGCTAGTGCGCCACGTTGAAAACGTGATAAAGTAGATGTACCCAAAGTAATCACTCCCTATATTGGTTGGAATTAGCTACTACCATTGTAAGTGATTGCTTTGGGCTTTTTAATTTCTGTTCGGATTAATTATAGAATTTGCCATATTTAGGAATATAAGGACCAAATTGTTTAACAAATGAGGTATTTATCCAAATTAGTTTGAATAAATTGGTATTACTATTAAGCAACAGGCGCCAAAATTATTGAATATTAGAATTAATTCTAATATTTACTCTATAAGCTGTTGGAGATATTCCAACGTAATGCTTGAAAATCCGCATAAAATAATTAGGGTTATTAAAAGCTAAAGTGTAGGCGATCTCAGAAATATTTACAGAACTATTTATTAGCATATATTGAGCAGCTTTAACTTTTTGGATATTAATATATGAGCTGATTGTTTGATTATATTTTTTCTTGAATGCATGCGCCAAAGAACTTTTAGAACAGCCTAAATTTTGAGCTAAAATTGTTAAAGATAACTTTTGATTAATATGATTTTTAATATAAGATGAACATTTTTCAGGAATTAATAAAGCAGATTCATCTTTTGTTTTTTGAATTTCTTTAAAGCAACGAATAGCCACTTGTTTCATCCAAATTTCAAAGGGGGGAATATCTTTCTTGAACTCAATTGTCCCTAAAATGTCATCCTGTATTTTAAGAGCAACATCTATTAGTACTTGTCCACTTTCAATAACGTTACTCATTAATAAGCTTACAAAACGAATCATAACGTCCTTTTCTCCTCGAGCATAGTTATTTTGTTCGAATATCGTACCCATATATTGAGTCAATGTTAATTTATCTAAAGCCTTATTAAATTGATTAAAATTAAGATTCTTAATGGTTTTAAAAATCGTTTGTTCATTTTTAAATTTAGCAGTTAAGTCTATTTTGGAATTAAAATCTACTTTCTTTTGAGCAGTAGGTATTTTTTTTACACACGTTTTCCAATTAGGCTTTTTCTTATTAGTAAACAATTGATAAGCCAAGGAGCTCAATGAATTAAGATTATCAACAAATTTAGCGATTTCACGATAATCTCGTGGAATATTAGTTGTATTAATATGTGGGATTATAAGTAATTGACGAATTTTATCGATTGGAATGATTGTGACATAAAAATTATTTAGATTAACAATAGTTAAAGTATTGGGAACTTGAAGCTGGAGCGCTTCTTTAGCTAATTCTGTCATATTAAAAGCATTATTATCAGAAATTAGGGAAATATCAGTTCCATCGGAAAAATAAAAATCCACTGATGCTACATTACCTAATAAGGAAAACAGTTCTTTTTTCATAAATTTGGCCTCAATCAAATATACAAAATAGTATAGTTATTTGCAAAATAATATAGTTAATTTTGTCACTGTTAATTATATACTTACCCTTAGGCATGAACAATTAATTATTGAAAAGGGACTTGTTTTATGGAAAAACGACATTACAAGATGTATAAAGATGGCAAAAAATGGGTCTTTGCAGCAGTTACTGTGATTGCTTTAGGGGTTGGGTTAAGTGAAAGTACATATGTTGTAAAAGCAGATAGTACTGTGACTATTGCATCAACTGATGATTCAGTAAATACTGGCTCTGCCAGCAAGAATCCTACTGTACCTGTCACATCAACTGATGATTCAGTAAATACTGGCTCTGCCAGCAAGAATCCTACTGTACCTGTCATATCAACTGATGATTCAGTAAATACTGGCTCTGCCAGCAAGAATCCTACTGTACCTGTCATATCAACTGATGATTCAGTAAATACTGGCTCTGCCAGCAAGAATCCTACTGTACCTGTCACATCAGCTAATGATTCAGTAAATACTGGCTCTGCCAGCAAGAATCCTACTGTACCTGTCACATCAACTGATGATTCAGTAAATACTGGTGCCGCCAGCAAGAAAACTAATTTACCTGCTACCTCAACTGATAATTCAAAAAAAATTAAATCTTCACTTGTTATCAATCATTTAGAAGAGAAAGGCAATCTTGAAAAATTGGCCTTATCATCTGATAGTGTCCAACCAGCTACTTCCATTAGTGATGATACTTATTTAAAAAATTTAGGAATTGATATTAACGACCTAAATACTAACAGTGTTTTAAAATTAGCTTCTTTGTTCCATATTTTTGCAAATCAAGCTAGTTTATCAGCGGATACTAATGGTAATTTAGCTGTTAAAATTTTAAATGGCTCTAACGATTTTGGTACACGTGGTGATTCATACAATTTAACTAGCGGTGATATTTATTACATTCAACAACTGGCCAAAGAGCTTCAAAATAACGCTTTTAGAAATAAAACATTTAATCATGTAGTATTAGGTAAAGATGTTAGTGTATCAATTGAAAATAACAAGGTCTTGATCAATGGTATCACTATGGATAATTTAAAACCTGAAGATGTTTATCAAGATACCAATGGGCAGACCTATATTGATTTTAGTGATGTATTTCAGCAACTAGTAAAGGCATCCACCAGTTATGCTAGTACTCCTCAGTCAAAAGGTGTTATTTCAAATTATGATGACATGAATAATCGCTATGTTGATGTTTCGAAAGTAGCAACTGGAACACAAATTATTTATGTAAATGTTCCATTCAAATATTTGAGTGCTTCTCAGCCGATTACAATCAAGGGAATATCTCATTTAGAAAATGGCCCCACTATCGTCATTAACGTTACTGATATTCCAAATGGTGATCAAAATATTTCTACACAAGTTCAATTATATTATGATGATGGAACGAATTCTCTACCCAGCAGTGAAGAGCATTCAGAGCCTAACCATGTATTATGGAACTTAGGTACCGGTGAACAAGTCTTCAATTTCAGCAGTGGTCGGTTTATGGGAAGCGTTTTAGCACCTAATGCGACTATTAATGCTGGAGTTAACATTGATGGGAATATTGTTGCTAATATCGTTAATATAACCGGCGGTGAATCGCACAGATGGGATATTCATCCACAACCGACACAGCCAACTCAACCGACGCAGCCAACTCAACCGACACAGCCAACTCAACCGACACAGCCAACTCAACCGACGCAGCCAACTCAACCGACACAGCCAACTCAACCGACACAGCCAACTCAACCGACACAGCCAACTCAACCGACACAGCCAACTCAACCGACACAGCCAACTCAACCGACGCAGCCAACTCAACCGACGCAGCCAACTCAACCGACGCAGCCAACTCAATTGATTAAAACTAATGTTAATGAGAAAAAAACAGTTTCATTGGTAAATGATAAAGAAAAAAATCCTTCTAAAAATAGAGAAGCTTTACCACAAACTAGTGAAAAATCAGAAAGCTCTGTTTCAGCTCTAGGTGTCTTATTACTGGCTTTAGGAAGTTTAACCAGTTGGCTGACTTTCAGAAAAAAGTGGAAAGATTAACTAAACAATCTTGAAAGAACTAAAAGGTGGGAGTGAAATTAATCACTCCCACCTTTTAGTTCATAATAGGAGGTTCTACAAATGCATTATTTTATCACATCAAGAATTGACAGTTTAACTTCGGCCATTGAACTAGCCGAAATCAAGCGACTAAAACTTTTAAAGAGAGGGCAAATTACAAGTTTAATCCGAACAAGCCCGGAATCTTTCAATGGCAGTCTGTTGATGATGTATTTTTAATGGTCGTTGATTAATTAGTTCAAGTGCTGCTAGGATCTCATCAGTCGTTACTTGGCTAAAATTGGTCTTTTTCGGGAAGAACCAGCGTAACCGTCTATTAAAATATTCATTGGAACCTCGCTCCCATGGTGAATATGGATGGCAAAAATAAACTTTGATCTGATAATCCTGTTCTAAGGCCTGATAATTGGCAAACTCTTTACCATGATCAACAGTAATGGATTTTACTTGGGGACCGAAGGCCCCCATAAACTTGCCAAAGGCGGTGTTTGGTAGCGTCAAGAATCTTGTGTAAATGAAATGCCTTCGTACATATAATATGTATCTAACTTAAATAAATGATGCTTCCAAGGTGTCCTGGAGTCCTTTGAACCCTCGGTGGATCCGCTTCAGAGACTTCTCGTTATAAACATTAAACTGAGAAACCAGGAAGCGATCCAGTGAATCTTCCGTTGGAAATTGTTCTTTGTGGTGGGTGGTGCGCTTGAGATGCTTATTAAAGTTCTCAATCAGGTTAGTGGAGTATAGTGATTGCCGGATAGCTGGTGGAAAGTCCATGAAAGTGAGTAAATTCGGCATTTTAAGCAGATCTTTGATTAATTTGGGATAGGTCTGATGCCAGTTGTTGGCGAACTCATTCAGTTTCAGTTCGGCTGCTTCGCGGTTGGCGGCCCGATGAACTTGTTTAAAGTCACTGATCACGGCCTTGCGGTCTTTTACGCGAACTTTGTTCATCAGATTCCGCCCAACATGAACCAGGCAACGTTGTCGTTTGGCTTTAGGGAAATGCCGATTCAAGCCTTCATCCAAACCAACTAACCCATCGGCCACAAACAACAGCACATCTTTAACGCCCTGCTTGATCAAGGTTCCCAGCAGTTCAGTCCAGATTCCAGTCGATTCCGTTGGCGCCACTTGGTAGTTCAGCACTTCTTTCGTACCATCTGGACGAATGCCAATCGCAATATGAACGGCTTCTTTTTGAACGGTATCCCGCTTTAACGGCAAGTAAGTGGCATCTAAGAAGATGGCCGCATATTGTGAAGCCAGTCGCCGTTGCTGGAAAGCTTGAACCTGTTCATTGACGGCTTTAGTCATGTTGGAAACCGTGGCTTTGGAGTAGTGAGCACCGTACATTTTCTCAATGAGTTCGGCAATTTCAGCAGTGGTAATTCCCTTGGTATACAACTGAATGACCGTTGTTTCTAAATTATCACTGTGCCGACCGTAGGCTGGCAAGGTATGATTTTCAAACCGGCCATTGCGATCTCGAGGAATGGTTAAGCTAAGTTGGCCGTACTTCGTATCAAACGAGCGCTCATAACTGCCGTTGCGGTTATTACCAGTGTTAATCCCAGCGTATGAGTAGCGTTCGTAACCCAAAAACTCTGCCAATTCGGTTTGAAGCAGCTGGTTAATCGCAATTTCGAGGTGGTGACGAAAAACTTCGTCCAAATCTTGCTTTTGGGCTAGTGCAGCGATAATTTCTGTGGTAAGTTCATTCATGGGGAATGCCTCCTGTGATGTTTTCTGTGGTTACTAAATATCATAAGGGAAGGCATTCCCTATTTCTATACAATTCAGAAATCTTTTATGCATTTACACAAGATATTTTACGCTCTCCAAATTAATCAAAGATCTGCTTAAAATGCCGAATTTACTCACTTTCATGGACTTTCCACCAGCTATCCGGCAATCACTATACTCCACTAACCTGATTGAGAACTTTAATAAGCATCTCAAGCGCACCACCCACCACAAAGAACAATTTCCAACGGAAGATTCACTGGATCGCTTCCTGGTTTCTCAGTTTAATGTTTATAACGAGAA
>NZ_CP134162.1 GCF_032197885.1 Levilactobacillus namurensis
TGTTGCTAATGGTGCTTTACCTTTTAATGCGTCTTTAAGCGAAGAAGAAAGAGCTAATTTACGCTTTTTAAAGGCGACCGAAGGGACACCAGTCACCGAGTTCAAAGACGCTAAAGAGGTCGCTGATTGGCTCAACGATCCAGATGAGGACTAATGACTTAGTCAGCCTATACGTTAGTTTTGTAGAAACTAACGGTGGCAAGTCTCGGCCAATTTTAATTCGTCGGGTATCAGAACAGACGGTCGAGGCTTTTAAAATTACTAGTCAGTATGAAAAGAAGTCGGCTTATATCAAGCAACAATATTATCCGATTCAAGATTGGCAATCCGCTGGGTTGAAGAAACCTTCCTGGGTCGATCTTGGTAATATTTATCGCTTTCCCAAAGCCGGTTTAAACTTTAAAGAAATCGGTCATTTAAGTAAGCTAGATCAAAATAAAATTTCAGATTTTATGCTTGACCTAAAATCAAAAAGAAGAGGTAAGGGTCAAAAGATAATTCAACAGCGATCAAGTAAAAGGAAGCACAAAGAAAGTAAAGCAGAGCTTACACAAAGAATTCAAAAACAGTTAAAAGACTTTGCTAAACACAATCCAGAAATTAAGCCAAAAAACAATCCTGAAAATAAAAACGATCGGCCTAGTTATTAGGTTGATCGTTTTTTAATTTATCCGGTTTATGGGCGTTAACATAGTCAGCAAATGTTTTTAAAAGTTCTTCGGTTTGTTCGACCGATAGGTTATCAGCTTGAAAGTATTTTTCGAGCAAAGCCCCTTTTTGAATTAATCGGCGAGAACGGGCTTTGCGGGCTTGCCGATTTTCATAGTATTTAGATTGTCGTAATTTAAAATCTTCCCGCTCAATTTTTTGTTTTAAACGCGCTTGCTGCTCGACTAGTTTTTCATATTGATTAGACATGGAATTTCCCCATCTCGTATGGCTAATGATCTACGGACTTTACCTTTAAAAATTCAGAAAATTGCTTGGCTAAAAGCTTAATCTGATCGTTAGACAAATTAGCATAATCTAAATTGGCTTGACTGATGATTTGTTTACCTAGCCGTTGTTCAATCTTATTTTTTTCGTCCTTAATTTTTTGATTAAGGGATTTTAATTTAGCTTCTTGTTTTTCTAAGTTACTTTGAGACATAACGATCCATCCAATCATATTAGAAATAATCACCGAAACTATATCATATAGGAAACGTTAAGTCAAAGTATAAAATTTGAAATAGCGAAGCGGAAGGCATACACTAAATTAAAGTTAAGAGAATCAGAAGACCGAGTGAAACGAGGTCAATGTGCACTTACACCCTTGACACTTGTCAAGGGTAGATTTAATCCCCATTTTGATGGGAATTATTTGTATTAGAAGGCTAACGCCAACTATCAAAAACCTAGAGTTAAATCTTAAGATTAATCAATCACATTACGAAGGATCCAATGACTATAAGCAAGACGAGCACCGGGAGTTATCACCCAGGGGTGATTAATTTCGAAAATTTGAATTTCAGTTGCTAAGTAAAGTGGGGTCTTGCCATGATTAAAAGCAAAAACGGGTTGTGGAAAATCAGGCTTACTAGCAACTTGATGAACACTTTGACGAGAGTTCATCTGCCAACGAATTTTTAAATCTTCACGCGACAATATTTTTGGCAGGTGTGTTTTTTCAATTTGAGCTTGTTGTTGCAACTTTTGTGTAAAGGCTTGTTTAGTCTTGTTTTGATGCCAATCATCAAAAAGATCATACTTGTTTGTTTCAAAATCTAAATCCATAAAACCAGCCTCCTAACCAAAATCAATTTGATCTAGCATCGTTTCGGTACTAGCCTGGTCTAAGCCTAAATAAGCTAAAGTCATCGCCTCACTGGAATGATTGAGCAGATTCATGACTAAGCCAATATTATAATTTGATTGCGTGTAGACGCGATAAGCACCGGTTTTGCGCATCGTATGGGTCCCTAGATAATTAATTCCTAACAGATCGCCAACCTTGCTCATGATTTTGTAGAACTGTTTTTCCGTAATATGGCGTTCTGGGTGTTGAATGGAAGGAAAGAGCCATTCAGAATCCAGCTGATGATCAAGTAGCCATTGACGGTACAATAAGAGCTCTGTTTGAACAGGTTTAAGGTACAAGGTATTAGGTTTACCAGTTTTTCGGTCGTGAATAAACGCATTTTGTTTAATAGAACCGTCCGGATTGAAAATATCGGTTTGTTTTAAGCGCATGACATCACTGACTCGCAACAGTGTCGCTTTGCCAACTTGAAAAACTGTATAGTTACGCCGGCCAGCTTTAAAGTTGTTGAGTAAGGTATCTTGAACCTCTTTGAGAACATTTGAATCTTTGATGGGTAAGACAACTTGTTGCATAGTTTGAGCTCCTTTAAAATTTTTGATTTTTAGTACAAATTAAAGTACAATATTAAGTACAAAGAAAGGGTGGTAAATATGACATTAGCATTAACACAGAGCGATTTTCGCGCTAACTTAAAAAAATATTTAGATCAAGTTAATGACGAAGACGAAACCGTTTATATTGCTCGTTCAAATAGTCGCGCAGTAGCCATCGTTTCACAAGAAAAAATGGACTGGCTAGAAAGAGCATTAAAAGCTAAAGAAGGTTCGTTAGAATATGCAATTGCACATGATCAGTTAATTAAACGCCATGTTTTACCTGACGATGAAATTGTTGAATCAGATGATGGTTATTGGGGTCAGTTTAAATAATGAAAAAACTAAGATTTAAACCACGTGCAACCTTTAATGCTGATCTAAAACGGTTAGCCAGTTTAGACAAATCTATTATTGATGAAGTTCGAGCAGCCATTGACCTGTTGCTTGAGCAGCAACAATTACCACCAGAATTTGAAGATCATGAGCTTAATCGGCGAATGAGCGGGTATAATGAATTTCACTTGCGAGATACCCCGAAAAACAAAACACCAAGCGAAACTAAAGATGTCCTGGTGGTTTATACGATTGATAAAGATGAACTAGTCTTAATTGGAATTCGAGTCGGATCGCATGATCGTTTATTTCCTGGTCAAAATCGTTCCAAAAGGTATCGAAAAAATGACGAATAGGAGAAGTCATTTATACCATATAAAAACAAATAACCCCCAACATCTACATTATAGATATTGGGGGTTATTTTAACAATGATTTTGAGGGGCGATTTGATAGTTATAGGCCCTAACAGGGAAACAAGATTTATTTAAGAACTTTTCTCAAACGTATCATGTCCCTTAAAACAAGACCATTTTCAGTAATTTCTTTATCATAGTGAATTGTAAAGAAATTTTGATCAACACCAACAACGCGGAAATCACATTTTTGATAAAGATAAAGTTGTCCGAAGCTAGTTGTACCAGTTCCAATTTCAAGACACTTGTAATTATTGTTTCGCGCATATTTTTCGGCAAAAGTAAGAAGTTGATGCCCAATTCCTTTGTTTCTTTGTGTTGAAATTACGGCAATGTTCACAACTTCTAGTGTTTCGGGGTGTGTAGGTAAAAGAATCAACACTCCTAATAATTCATTGTTATAGGTTGCCTCAAAACAAAAAGAACGGTTCAAATACTTACTTATTAATTTTTCATTAGGATCTGCTTCAAGTAACATTTTATAATGCTGTTCTGTTAGTTTATTTAGTGTTTCAATATTTAGATTCATCTTTTCTCCTAATGGGAATTTATTGATATTATAGGCCCTAAAATGCAACACATAGTTTTTTATACTAGCTTTTCAATGCCCCTTGTGTTTTTGTATTTTCTTGGCCTGGTGCAATTTATATCTTTTTTCTTGATCCAAGATCTTCTTAGTACGTCTATTATGTTGTTGAGTTACTTTTTGACATTCCAACTGTTTTTGGAGTGTTTGTTGTGCTTTAGTACCGACACCATACTGAATACTCTTTCTAGCTAACCTTTGAAGACGCTTAGGATTGATCTTTCGTTCAGAAACAGACGAAGCACAAACAGTTTGTTTGAAAAAGATAATTCTATTCCAATGATGAATCACCAGATCGTAAATCAAAGTTAATTTAGGTTCTGAAGGGCCTAAGTTAATTTGGCTAACTTCATAAGTGGAATTAAAGCGTCTTTCGAAGATAGCTTTGTAAAACGGTGGTTCATAGATAATTGTTAATGATCCCTTGATAGTAGACATCAAACATCCTCCTTAAAATTAATTAAGAAAGATGGACAACCAAGGAGGCAGGTTACTGATAGCTTCGCTATGTTCGGACTACCAACCGAACTGTGTTTTTACTTTCTGTTTCTAGTTTAACTCAAATATCCCATTCAGAATAGTTTGCTTAAAACTCTGAATGGGATATGTAGATTTATAAACCCTAAAAGTGCTTGCAGGATTGTCACTTGGTAGTTCTCTATTCAGTTATTAACTGTTGGACGGTGTCGGATATATGGATTTGGGTCTTATACTTCTTAAGGTCATGATTGTTAGTCTCTGTATTTCCCTTATGATTTAACAAGGCATCTAGCGCTGCTAAGTTGCTAACATAAGTCTGATTAATGTAGGTGCGAGGAACGATACGCGCAACTTTAACATAACTGCCCTTATGATAAGCCATCACATAAGAATCTTTGACTCCAGGATTAAGCCCCGTCGTTAAGGTTAATTTGGTCCATTCATTACCCATCGTATTATCGGTGAACCAAGCGGTCCAGTAACCATTGGTTGCCTTATTGTTAGGAGAAATTTCCTTTTCACTAGGTAATTTAGTGTACCCGACTTTATAGGATAAAAACGGATCAAAGCGATCAATCGTCCCAATACCTTTATAATATCCCAAACATAAAATACCAATACTAACCAGTGCTAGTGCAATCAAGCCACCTAAACCAAAAGTCCAACGACGATAACGACTTTTAAGCTTAACATCATGATCTATCTGGGTGGCCAAAGAGGGTTCTTTGTCTTCTTTCATTGCAATCTCCTCGTTAAATAGAAGTTTTTCGAGTGAGATGTTAAACAATTGACTCAAAGCATACAGGGTCTCTAAATTTGGCATGTTCTTGCCAGTTTCCCAAGTTGAGACCGTTTGACGGGTCACATGCAATTGTTGAGCTAATGCTTCTTGGGTTAAATTAGATTGCCTGCGCAAGGTCTTGATATCGTCTTTAAAGCTCAAATCTCACTCCTCCTAAATCATAATCAAGGATCTAAGGCAATCCTAGCAAGAATTACTAGCAATAGTCACGCAAATGTTACTTGCAAATAGATATACTGGTTAATCCCCTAATAAATCAAGTGATAATCTTGTTTAGCACAAAAATAAAGCCATTCTTCAGAACGTTATTATGATCTGAAGAATGGCTTTAGAAATATATAAGGTATATTTCAGGTAGCGTCAAGAATCTTGTGTAAATGAAATGCCTTCGTACATATAATATGTATCTAACTTAAATAAATGATGCTTCCAAGGTGTCCTGTAGTCCTTTGAACCCTCGGTGGATCCGCTTCAGAGACTTCTCGTTATAAACATTAAACTGAGAAACCAGGAAGCGATCCAGTGAATCTTCCGTTGGAAATTGTTCTTTGTGGTGGGTGGTGCGCTTGAGATGCTTATTAAAGTTCTCAATCAGGTTAGTGGAGTATAGTGATTGCCGGATAGCTGGTGGAAAGTCCATGAAAGTGAGTAAATTCGGCATTTTAAGCAGATCTTTGATTAATTTGGGATAGGTCTGATGCCAGTTGTTGGCGAACTCATTCAGTTTCAGTTCGGCTGCTTCACGGTTGGCGGCCCGATGAACTTGTTTAAAGTCACTGATCACGGCCTTGCGGTCTTTCACACGAACTTTGTTCATCAAATTACGCCCAACATGAACCAGGCAACGTTGTCGTTTAGCTTTGGGAAAATGCCGATTTAAGCCTTCATCCAAACCAACTAAACCATCGGCCACAAACAACAGCACATCTTTGACACCTTGCTTAATCAGGGTTCCCAGCAGTTCAGTCCAGATTCCAGTCGATTCCGTTGGCGCCACTTGGTAGTTCAGCACTTCTTTCGTACCATCTGGACGAATGCCAATCGCAATATGAACGGCTTCTTTTTGAACGGTATCCCGCTTTAACGGCAAGTAAGTGGCATCTAAGAAGATGGCCGCATATTGTGAAGCCAGTCGCCGTTGCTGGAAAGCTTGAACCTGTTCATTGACGGCTTTAGTCATGTTGGAAACCGTGGCTTTGGAGTAGTGAGCACCGTACATTTTCTCAATGAGTTCGGCAATTTCAGCAGTGGTAATTCCCTTGGTATACAACTGAATGACCGTTGTTTCTAAATTATCACTGTGCCGACCGTAGGCTGGCAAGGTATGATTTTCAAACCGGCCATTGCGATCTCGAGGAATGGTTAAGCTAAGTTGGCCGTACTTCGTATCAAACGAGCGCTCATAACTGCCGTTGCGGTTATTACCAGTGTTAATCCCAGCGTATGAGTAGCGTTCGTAACCCAAAAACTCTGCCAATTCGGTTTGAAGCAGCTGGTTAATCGCAATTTCGAGGTGGTGACGAAAAACTTCGTCCAAATCTTGCTTTTGGGCTAGTGCAGCGATAATTTCTGTGGTAAGTTCATTCATGGGGAATGCCTCCTGTGATGTTTTCTGTGGTTACTAAATATCATAAGGGAAGGCATTCCCTATTTCTATACAATTCAGAAATCTTTTATGCATTTACACAAGATATTTTACGCTCTCAAAACTTTAAGCCGGAACCCTATTTTGAACTAAATGCGGAAATTGTAGCTAATCAGCAAAAATTCGTCGCAAAATTAGACCCCTATCAGCGATTTAAAGACGAAACAGGGCTAATGACATTCATGCAAGCTAAACACGTTCAGAAAGGCTCACAGGGCGGTTTAATCAAGGACGTCCAAAAACAAGCTAAAAAGCGTGCTAGTCCCCAACTATTCTCACTATCCAGTCTGCAAAGTGCCATGAATAAACGTTATCACGCCAGCGCCAGTCAAACCTTAGCGGCCATTCAGAGTTTATACGAAGCCAAGTACCTTAGTTATCCCCGCACCGATTGTGCTTATATCACTGATGAAGAGTTTGAGTACTTAGTGGCTAATCTGACGAAGTATCTGGGTTTAGTCTCTAAGCAAGTCGCTGTAACCAATACAACCCCAAATAAACGTTACGTCAATGGGAAAAAGGTTGAAGAACATTACGCCATTATCATGACTAAAGTTGTGCCGACTAAAGAGAAACTAGCCAGCTTACCTAAATTACAGCAACAAGTCTATGACTTAGTTTTAAAAACGACGTTAGCGATGTTTGCTGACCCGTACGAGTACGAAGAAACCACCATTATCACTCAGGTTGGCGACGCCAATTTTAAAGCAACCGGTAAGGTCCCAACTAAGCAAGGCTGGCAAGC
Source organism: Levilactobacillus namurensis (assembly GCF_032197885.1). Classification (NCBI taxonomy): domain Bacteria; kingdom Bacillati; phylum Bacillota; class Bacilli; order Lactobacillales; family Lactobacillaceae; genus Levilactobacillus; species Levilactobacillus namurensis. Next base: position 7,408 of record NZ_CP134162.1, read on the forward strand.
TTTATTTGATGATCACAAAGCCGAGCAGCAAGAAACAGCCACTTTACCACTCGTTCACCAGGGCGACCAGGTTAAAGCAAATCTACAAACGCCGCAAAAAGAAACGACCCCACCAGTACCGTTTACCGAAGGGACATTAATCACAGCCATGAAGACGGCCGGTAAAACGCTTGATGATGAAGAAGCCCAAGCAATTCTCAAAGACGTGCAAGGCATTGGGACAAGTGCGACCCGGGCCAATGTGCTAGAAGTGTTAAAGAAACGCGGCTATCTCGTCACTGAAAAAAATAAGCTGCACGTCAGTGAAGCCGGGATCACATTATGTAAAGCAGTCGAACTCGAACCCTTGCTAACTAGTCCAGAAATGACGGCTAAATGGGAGCAAGCGTTACAGCAAATCAGTACCGAAGAACGCACCCCGGATAATTTTTTGAGCCAAATCAAGAAGTTTGTGGCGAAGTTAATCGCTGATGTTCCCACACAATTAACCGGCAATGCAGCCATTAAACAACAAATCAATCACCAACAGCAAGCGCAGAAAGCCGCCGAGGTGTTTTTAGAAACACCACAAGCAACTGTCATAAATAAACAAAAGTTTTACATTGTGAAACCCAAGCAAGGCGAGGACTTTACCCTACCCAAGAAATGGAGTAGCAAGACGCTCGGGAAGACCGCAATTAAAGCGTTAGTTACCAAGGGTGAAACCAGCAAATTAAAGGGTTTCAAGAGCAAAAAGGGGAAGTCGTTTGACGCCAAGTTAAAGCTTGACGGCCATAAATTAAGTTTTGATTTTGATTAGAACCTGCCTACCGCCCTACACTACGTTCCGGTTGGTGAACCCGTCATTTAGGTTCACTTTTATAAAGCTAAAAGTAAACCTAAACAACGGGTGAGATTAGCAAAGCAAAGGAGATCATAAAATGGATAATAAATTAGCAGTCATTGGGAGTGAATTACCAGTTTTACAGGCTAAAGGAACCTACAAGTATTTAAAAGAAATCACTGGTAACGGAGCCTATTATCAAGTGAGCCTATTATCAAGTGGCTTGGCAAAAATTAGCTGATGGCTACATCGCCCTTTATGGCACGACCCCGATTCAAATCAACGTAGCCCCTATATTGAATGATATTTTTGAAGATGAGGAGGGGTAGACAATGCCGAGTAAAGCAGACGTTAAAGCCTGGAAAGCACAATTAGTCGCCCAAGCCGAACAGCAAATCCTAAAATTAACTGATAGTGACCAATTTAAAAAGTACCTCAATACCCTGGCTAAATTTCATCATTATAGCGCCAGAAACATTGATTTGATTTATGCGCAAAATCCGCAAGCCACTCAAGTCGCCGGTTTTAAGCAATGGCAGAAGGCTTTTAACCGCACCGTCAACCGGGGCGCAAAAGCGATTCGGATTGCGGCTCCGATCATTAGGAAGCTAACACCAGCCGAGCAGAAGCATCTTGATACCACCGATGAGCGCGCCATTGTCGGTTATCGCTATCTCCCCGTCTTTGATGTGGCACAAACTAGCGGTGAACCAGTGTTAAGTGCTAAAGACTTTGTCAAAGAAAATTTGGCCGATCATCAGAATGTGACAAGCTTGTATAACGCATTCAAGGACTATCTAAACCAGCAAACCGACCTTAAAGTCAGTGAAGTGCCTTTAGCGACGCTAAATGGGGCTAAGGGGTATTTTCAACCCAGCACTAATGAAATCGTCATTGGTGGCGATGAGCCCGACAATGCTTTGAAACTAAAGACGTTATACCACGAATATGCGCATAGCCAGCTACACGGCTTAAAATCAGCCTTTAAAGATCGGCCACGAGCCTATCAGGAAACCCAAGCCGAAGCGGTTGCGTATGTTGCCATGCAAAATATTGGCGTTGATACCAGCAACTACTCACTCGGTTACGTGGCCACCTGGGCTAAAGATAAAGCCGTGATCCATAGCGCTTTAAGTGAAATTCAGCAAGTGAGCAACAAAGTGATTGAACTTAGCGATGGCTTAACCAAACAATTAGGCTTACAAGAAGCCCCAAAAGAGCCCGAGCATGATCTAAAAAAGCTATCAGCCCATGATCTTAATAAGTCCTATCAAGGCTTGCAACAACAAGTTCAGCAAGCAAGAAACCCACAACAAAAATCAGAACTAAAAAATAAACTAAATGATATACACCATGAAATCAGTAATCGGACACAAAAACAGCTACAAGCATTTGCTGAACAGAATCCGGAAATCAAACAACCCGAATCCGAACCCGATCAAAGTCTAAAACGTTAGCCAGTTTTTAAAGGGCATGCTATAATGGAAACAGAAAAGGAAGCCCCGCCGAAAACAGGACTTCCCACGCAAGCCGCTTCAAAGGCGGTGGCATAATTACAAAACTATATTAATGTCGTCCCGTAACTCGCCAAAGTTATAATCGGGGCGGCTTTTTTATTTGTGGTGTTTGTCGATATAGCTGAGTAGCGCGATTAAAAACGTGCCAAACAGCAACATCAACGAGAGTGTCTGGAAGACGCTCATTGACTGTGAAACCTTCCTGAAGATTATTCCATGCTCCCATGGGCCTCACCTCGCAAGGGAAAAGACAGCCACCGCCCTTAAAACTTCCTGCGTAATTCATTATACAGGTGAATTAAGTGTTGACCAAGCACAATAAAAATTAAGTCATGGGGTTTCATAGGATCCTAAATTTGATCAAATTAAGAATCAGCAAAACATCTTTTGTAGATACCCTTTTTTTAGTTCCTGGAGTTTTTCAAGCTTACCCTGATGAAGGGTAATAGTGTCATCAAGTTGTTTGAAGAAGGTACCGATTTTTTGTTGTTCATCTAAGTTAGGAACTAAAACTGATTGCTTCAAAAAATCCTTAGAGACCAAATTATTCATCATAGTCGCTTTTGTAGTAGACATTCTCAATTTTTGTCCCATAATATCTTCATAATGAATAAAATATTTCCAATAGTTCAAGTCATACTCCGATATAGGCCTAAAAACATCAAAAACATGAGAAACAATTCCGTCACCTATGGTATTTTCAACGAAGCGTCCATAAGCGAAGTTCTTGCTTTTATGGCCTTCAAAAGCAATATCACCTAGACGGAAAATGTTATACGTCTCCATATATTTTTCATCTGACTTCGAATCATTAGGTTTATAATACATATTTGCTACCGAAATTATTCGGTCTGATTCAAAAGATAAATCATTTTTTTCAATGACCTTCTTATACAAAGTCTTAAACGAACGCTGTTCCCAAGCGTCAGCAAACCCTGCAAATCTTAATTGCGGGAACTTGCTGCCATTTTTGGGGAACAATTTCTGTAAATAGCCCTGTTTAAGTTCCTTAAGCTTAGCTAACTTACGCTGATGAAGGGTGATGAGGTGGTCAAGTTGCTGGAAAAAGGTGCCGATTTTTTGTTGTTCTTCAAAATTCGGAATATAACTTTTAATCAAAGATAAAGTTGGAAATTGTACTCTTTGTTTTTCAATTAATGATCCAGTAGCATATAACTTATATTGTTTAATAGCATTAGCTGACTTCAACCATGTTTTAAAATAGTTATTACTAAAATATGCATTCATGTTCATAGTAATGTAATACCCTGATACAGCTACACTTTTACCAGTTTTATTAAATCCAACAGCACCAATAGTTAAATTCATGGGATTATATACTATATCTCCATCGTGAACTACTTTAAATTTATCATTTTTCTTAACTAGTGCTTCTCTGTTATATCTTTCAGTCTTAGAAGCTGTCCAAGATCTATGATTTTTGATATACTTCTATGTAAAAAGCGAGTTTAAGCTATGAAAAATTATCCCAGCAATATTACTCGGCAACAATTTGAATTAATTCGACCAGCTTTAGAAAATTTTCGTAAGCGAACTAAGCCTCGAAAATATGACCTCTACGAGGTCTTCTGTGCGGTCCTATATGTCTTGAAAACCGGTTGCCAATGGCGTAATAACTGTGAGCGTAAGCTCAACACTAGTCTCATGATGGTGTTTCATTAGTCTTTATCAGGCTACTTCTTAAAAGATGCTAAACAGCTTCTAAATGACCGTCAAAGGTTAAGCCAGTTAAAACTAGTGTTGCATTTCTTATGAAACCGGCTAATATTAATGCTTGTTCAAATTAAATTTATATTCTTGGAGGATTGTCGCAATGGACAAGAAGCTGGAAAAGATTTCTTTTGCGGGGGCACTTGTTGCTTTAGGAATTGTGTACGGTGATATTGGCACTTCACCATTGTATGTTATGAATGCATTGATTGGTGACGCCGGTAAAATGGGAAATATTTCTCCCGATTACGTGATTGGATCGATCTCGTTGATTTTTTGGACATTAATGATCATTACAACGTTGAAGTATGTTGTCATTGCAATGCAAGCCGATAATAAGCGTGAGGGCGGAATTTTTGCTTTATATGCATTGGTTCGAAAAAATTCAAAATGGTTAATTTGGCCAGCCTTGATTGGTGGGGCGGCTATTTTGGCCGATGGAACATTAACTCCTGCAGTAACTGTGACTTCAGCCATTGAGGGATTAAAAAAACAACACCTTGGTCCTGTGGTGTTTAGTAATTCTCAACATAACGTCTTGATTATCACAACAGTTGTTTTACTCGTATTATTTATAATTCAACGTTTTGGAACAGGTGTGATTGGGAAATCCTTTGGACCAGTGATGATTTTTTGGTTTGGCTTTTTGGCTGTCTTTGGAATCGTTAATCTAATCAATTATCCAATGATATTGAAGGCTATTTCTCCCTATTATGCAATTAAGATACTCTTCAGTCCAGTTAATAAAGTTGGCATCTTTATTCTTGGGAGTGTTTTCCTGGCAACGACTGGTGCTGAGGCACTGTACTCTGACATGGGCCACGTTGGCCGAAAGAATATTTACGCAACTTGGCCATTGGTTTATGGGGCTTTATTTTTAAACTATTTAGGCCAAGGTGCCTGGGTGATTAATCACGCTCAGGATGACGCTTTTAAACGGATGTCTGATATTAATCCATTTTATGAAATGTTACCTGGTCACTGGCGATTATTTGGATTTGTCGTGGCAACTTTGGCTGCAATTATTGCTTCCCAAGCCCTGATTACCGGATCATACACGCTGGTTGATGAAGCGATTGGGCTTAAATTTTTGCCACGGTTGGTTGTCAAGCATCCCAGCAATGTCAAAAATCAAATCTATATTGCCGATGTCAATTGGATCTTATGTGCGGTCACGTTGGGCGTTGTCTGGTACTTTCAAAGTTCGCAACACATGGAAGCAGCTTATGGATTAGCGATCACGGTAACGATGTTGATGACAACCGTCCTTTTATCCGAGTTCTTGACGACCAAATTGAACCGGCCGCTGGCACTAACCATTGCCACCTTCTTTGGTGCCATCGAGACAATTTTTCTAGTTGCCAGTTTGGTGAAGTTTATTCACGGCGGTTATTTAACCCTTTTGATTATGTTGGCAATCTTATATGTGATGTGGGTTTGGTACTTTGGCAATAAGCGTCGCGAACACTATGAGCGGGCAAGTGAGTACGTGTCATTATTGGACTATCGCGATCAACTCGCGGAACTGAGTGCTGATGAGCAGATCCCGTTGTTTACAACCAATCTGGTTTATATGACTAAGATTAAGGGTAACTATCACATCAAACGCAACACAATGTATTCAATTTTGGATAAAGATCCCAAGCGGGCCAAAGTCTATTGGTTTGTAACGGTTAACGAAACCAACGTGCCATACGAAAGTAACTATACGGTTGATATGCTGGGCACTAAGAACATTGTCAATGTGCAGCTTTATCTGGGCTTTCGAAAAGAGCAGAGCGTTGGTGTTTATTTGCATCAAATTGTGGATAATCTTGTTGAACAAGGGGTACTTGAACCGCAAGTGCCAAAATACTCAACCATGAAGAATCGAAAAGTGGGTGGGTTTAAGTTTGTTATTATTAACGAACAGCCGGCTGACCTGGTCGTGAGTGATCAATTAAAAGCCCTCGACAAACGACTAATTGGTGGGCGGATTTATCTGCAGAACATCACGGCTTCACCTGTCAAATGGTACGGCCTTGAATTTAGTAACGTTGTCGAAGAATCAACACCGCTGTTTATTGCCAGGCGTAAGGATGAGTATTTGGTCCAGCGGGGCATTATTCATGCGGTTGGAGACCGACAGAGCAAACATCATGAACTTTAATTAAATAATTTGATTATTGGAAGTCAGCTTCTTAATAAGTCCTACCAAAGATTGCAACAACAAGTTCATCAAATGACTAATCCACAACAAAAAACACAATTTAAAAACCAGTTACATGAGATACATGAAGAAATCAGTGAGCGAACGCAAAAGCAGTTACAAGCATTTGCTGAACAAAGCCCCAAAATAAAGAAATCAGAAGTGACAAACAATTTACGGATAAGAAGGTGAGAGAATCATAAATAACCAGTTATTTGAAACAACTAAAGAAGAATTATACCACCGGCCTAAACAGTTAATTGATTTGAATCAATGGCTCCTTGTAACCATTAATACAGCTAAATCGATGATCGATAATACAGATAAATCCCAGTTGATTTATTTAAATCACTTTGTTAAATGTGGTACAACTAGAGATGTTCAGCAAATGTTTGACGAAATACAGGGGAAGTTTGGAAATATAAATTTTTCCCAACGCCATAACCCTAGGTACCTATATCTATGTTCTTTAGTAGCAAATTTTCCACTAATGCAACTTTCAGTTGAAAATTGGCGGTTAATTAAAAATTTTATTTATGTTGATGATTATTTTTTATATGAAATATGAAAAAAAGTGAAGTATTAAATAAAGCGCTAAGAAAAGACGGAGAGCTAATTTTTATAGTTTCTCCGTCTTTTTGTCTGCCACATTGCGAATTTCTTGTAGTGGAATCAAACGATCAGCGTCAATCACAATATCATTGGCATTGTAACCATGGATCAAGGTGATGATATCTGGCAAATGGTGGTTGTTTTGGTCAACCATTTTTAGTTGAATGGTCACTGGTTGCTGACGCTGGTATGCGTCTGCCAGCATTTGGGTAATCACTACTAAGGATTGCTGCGGTTGTTTGATGTATACTTCGTTCAACTGCTGCTTTTGTTGATTTAAAGCTGCAGTATGGTCGGATAAATAGAACCCCTGCCATTTCACCATGCCCCGGTCGTGATAAACATGTTCAAAAATATGCTTAACTGTGTCTAGGTCAAAGTCTTGATTATTCAAGTGGCACCCGCTTTCGTTGAATCAGCTTTTGGCTTGTTGGCCAACGTTCTCCGGTAAAGCCCACAAATTCAATCGTTAGTTTAATCGTTTGTCGTAGCTGTTTTAACAATCTTTCTAAATCAACCAAATCATAGTTAGTTAATTTATGTAAAGGTACTGACTTTAGCCGTTCATTGACGCGCTGACTGTTAAAAAAGACGTTATAGGTCTGATCATAAGTATCATTAGCGATCATTAGCCAATATCGCGTTCGTGACTGGCGTTTAAACAAGCTGATTAGGCGAGACGTGATGAGTTCTAGGTCTTTATTCATAACTGTTCCCTCCATTATGGCCGCCTACCAGTGAGGCTCGTTCAATAGCAGTGCCGCCCTTTAATAAACTGGTAGCATAAACTAGTTTGGTAAAGCCAAAACGACGGTGAATTTCATCAATAACCTGGTTTAGCTGGCTATGGCGAATTTGGGTACTTGATGTTTCAAACAAATTAAGTTGTTGTCCGGTAGCAGAACTTAATTTACTGCTATAAACCCCAATATTCCGGACAGCTTGACCGTCCCAATTCTGACGGAATAACCACAATAATTGTTGCGTTAAAGCTTGATTATCATTAGTCGGCTCAATTTTTAAAGCCTGGTTAAAGCCGCCGCGGTCATCAGCTTCGGCTGCTGCATAGGAAAACCCAATGCTTAGCGATAGGCACCCCGCCATTTTATGGTGGTGGCGGAGCCGAGCCGCAACCTGCTCACCAATCTCTTTAATGACGGTTTCAATTTCCGATTGTGTTAAGTAATCATGTGGTAAAACTTGCGAATTACCGAGGCTGGCGTCCTTAGTTTTAACAATTTCAGTTAACTGTGACCGATCAATCCCCCAGGCCGTCGCAAATAATTGACTACCAATCACCCCGAGATTTTGTTTAATTAAATACGGGTTAGCGTGCGCCAACTCATACATGTTATGAATTTGCAGGCGGTTCAAGCGTTTAGCCATACGGGGACCAATCCCCCAAACGTCTGTCAACTCATCAATTGACCAAATCATATCTGGCACAGTTTCATAATGGATTTCACCAATCAAATCATGGTTGTGTTTAGCATAATTATCTAAAGCTAATTTAGCTTGAAGCGGATTGTCACCAATCCCTACAGTGGTGTATAAACCGAGTTTTTGGCGGATCGTCGTTTGAATTAACCGTGCTACTTCACGAACTGAATTGCCAAATAGACGCCACGAATGGGTCATATCCAAAATGCTTTCATCAATTGAATAGGGCCAAACTTCTTTTTCAGCCGCAAACTGATGAAAAACTTGATTAATCTGCAAATTACGTTGAATATAAAGGTTCATGCGGGGTGGCACAACCCACAGCCGCGGGTCATTGGGTAAGTCACGTTTGCGGGAGACATTGGCTTTGATATGAAATAAATGTTTAGCTTCGGGTGACGTGGCTAAAATTAGTCCTCCATTGGTATTTTCAGCTTCACTAAGAACAACTAGCGGAACTTTTAATGGATTAAGCCCCCGGGCAACGGCTTCACAACTCGCATAAAAGGACTTGTTATCAATTAAGAAGAACACGCCATGCGGTTCATCATCAAAAAACATTTTGATCACTTCCGTTAACTTTTATCTGTATTTTAGCACAAAAGCAAACATGTGTTCCCTCAAACTGCTAGAAATCTGATTAAAAATAGTCGAAAGTCAGTTATAGTCATGCTATAATGAACACAGAAAAAGAAAGCCCCGCGTGAACAGGACTTCCCATGTAGAGCCGTTTAAGACGGTGGCATAATTTAACGTTATTAAATAACCGCTAGCTTGCCAGAGCTAAGGCGGTTATTTTTTTTGCTGACTTTTAATCAGCTCAACAATTAATGCGAGTAAGGCTACGATAAACGTACCGAAAGCCAGCATTAATTGTAAAGCGTCCGCAACGGACACTTAGGCTACTCCTTTCGTTAGGATTTATGGGCTTTAAAGGTTTAACACCATAAGCACCACCTCCGATCGGAAATAGCCGCCGCCTTAACTTCTCTACAAAATACTATTATACAGGCAGACTAGTAGCTTATCCACGTCTAAAATCAAAGAACTGGCGAGATTGCTATATTATTAATGTAAGACAGATAAAGGTGATAAAGGACAGTGATAATACGAACTAAAATCCAAGTAGTGGTTACTGATAAAAATAACAAGATAAGAAGGGACTAAACTATGAGTGATACAACAGAAGCTATAGAGCAAGTTACAAGTTTGAGTGATTATATTAACAAAGTGGGAAAGCTTCATTTGACCCAAGAGAGAAAACGGAAACAGCTTAATTCAGAAAAACAAATGAACATTTATTATAGAGGTCAAAACCAGGATTTTCCTAATACCCTTCCTAGCCTAATTCGTAACGAAAATTATTTGAAGAATGAAGATAAGCTAATAAATGACTTCATCACTAAATATCCAGAATTATTTGGTAACTGCCAAAATAATTTTGATCGCTTGGCATTAATGCAACATCATCAACTACCCACCCGATTATTAGATTTAACAAGTAATCCCTTAGTAGCTTTATATTTCGCTGTGGAGAGAAGCAATGGGAGTACTAATAAAGATACTGACTTAATAGATGGGAAAATTTTCCCATTTACAAATTTTTACGATCCAGTTCCATTGTGTCAGTCATTAACTGATGATCACTTTGAGAATATATTCTCAGAATTTACTTCAATAAAGGGAAATAACCGTCAATTTCTAAAGTCTCCATTTAGTGATGAAATTGAAATTGAATCATCATTAGCTAGGCTAAACGGTGATGATAGAAACCTTGTGTTGAATGAAGTTAACGATTTTTACAAAACCTTAAATAGCGTTGACGCAAAACTTCAAACATATTGGTCCAATCTATATGCCGATATAGTAAACAGTTCTGAAAACCCACGTGATCAAGACAATCTTTTAGAAACTTATGAATTTTTAAACAAAATGTCATCAACTAAACGGTTGTATCATGAGATAAAAAAGGACATCGGAGACTTTGAAGCAAAAATAAATCCTTTAGAATTGTTTGTCCCCAAGATAGTTACCCCAAGAATTATTGATCAACGTATTAAGAATCAACGAGGCTTATTCATGTTTGTTCCCTTTGTTTATAATTATGGCTTTGAAGAAAGCGAGAAAAAAGTGGCTCTTAATTCCGATGAAATCCAAAATCGGACTCAAACTAGAATAAACATATTAAGACTTCTTTCTAATTCCGGGGATCCACAACCAATGACCTTTGTTATACCCCATTGCAAAAAGGCTTCAATAAGGTTCGAGCTAGAAAACGTGGGGATAACAGAAAGCTTCATTTATCCAGATCCATCACATATTGCACATGAAATTTCAAAGTATTATTAAATCTAAATTGCTACAGCAAGATTCAGTAGATGGATTAATTTACGGCCACTAGGGTATACCCTAGTGGTCTTTTTTATTTCTGTGCTATACTAGGAATCACAGATGTTCATTAGAACTGTCCAAAAGGGGACTTGGAAATGGCTAAAATTGGTTACGCACGCGTGAGTTCCAAGGAACAGCATTTAGATCGACAGTTAGCAGCTTTAAAAGAGGTCGATAAACTATTTACAGATAAGTTAAGTGGGGCTAACACCAAGCGACCTGAACTGCAAAAAATGCTGGCCTATATCCGTGAAGGCGATATTGTCCTGGTTACTGAATTAGACCGCTTGGGCCGAAACAACCAGGACTTAACTAAGATTATGAACACCATTCAGAACAAAGGTGCCACCCTAGATGTGTTGAATTTGCCGTCCATGACGGGAATTGCTGATCCTAACTTACGTCAACTGATGACTAACCTCATCATTGAACTGTATAAGTATCAGGCCGAAAGTGAACGGAAGCGGATTATTGAGCGCCAGCAACAAGGGATTGCTTTGGCCAAACAGCAAGGTAAATATCATGGTCGCAAACCTCAATATGCACAAGATGATCCCCGCCTACAACATGCGTTTAAACTTTATCAAACCGGTATGAGTGACATTGATGTGGCCCGAAATACGGGTATTAAACGAACTACCTTTATTAGATATCGTAAAAAATACAAAATTAAATGAAATAATTAACAAAAAATGGGCTAACAGCATGCTCGGTTATTTGCCTAAGTGTATAATTTTTTGCGGTAAGTTAAATAATTAATTAAAAAAGCTCAAATCCTTTGAAATTGGACTTGAGCTCAAACAAAAAGACCAGTAGTCTGATGTTAACGAAAAAAACACATTAGAAGCTGGTCTTTTATGTTTATGCTAAGCGCATCAGTTGTATTCTCAACCGTCGGCGTTAAAAATAAGAAGTGCACAGTCTTCTGTTGCTTAACTGCTTTTTCCAAAATTTGAGTTAACTGATTAGGCTGCTTCATTGCCCGCCGCCACATACATAATGATCGCAGACGAGGAGGGCAAAACAAAGTCTGCACTAATTTCTTATGAGCTTGTCCATCTTTTACAAAACACAAAATTTCTCCACATTCTTTAACTCGATGAGCCTTATACAGCGCAACGTCTACCTTTATTCACTACCGAAAAAAGTTTGGAATTCAAAGAGAATCCTTTGAGCTAAAGAAGGTATCAATTTTGAAATCATTCAAAGCCGAGTGTCACGCTTTATAATTTTTTCATATAAATATATTAATTGCAAGAATTCATGTTATCGTCATTCTTATGAAGAGTATTTACCTTAACAAAAGCAAGCACAAATATACTTTAAGACAAAAATCACAAATTAATTTTTTATCTTGTCCATTAATAATTGGATTTCAGATACCAACCTCATGCCAATTAATGAACAGGATAATCATTGTACGCGGAAAGGCGCAATGGGACGCCGTCCGGAAAACAGGTATTAAACGGACTACCTTTATTCGATGTACAACGATGATGCTTAAATGAGATAATAATGTAGATCCAGTCTGGTAAGTGTAAAATATGCTATAAAAGCACGGGTTGAAAACGATGATAGAAAAAGGGGAATGTGTTCATGTCTGTAGATTCTTGGTTTAAAAATTATGTTTCAGAAAACATAAATATAGATAGTAAAAAAAGCGCAAGGGCAAGAACTAGTAGAAATTGGTTAACTTCAAATATTAAAGATCTTAGTCAAAAAAACGAGGAAAACCTTGAATTATACTCGGACTCAGAATTTGCACTAAAAATGGGATCATTTGCTCGAAAGACACAGATTAGACCTCTTGACGATGTTGACCAAATGATTATCTTTTCGGCAAAGGGGAGCACCGCTAATTTAGATACGCCTCAATGGAATCAGGTGTTTGTAAATGTTCCAGATAGCGCTCCAGAATTAAAGAAAATGGATGGAGAAAATGGGCTTAGTTCTATAAAAGTCTTGAATTATCTTAAACAGCTATTGAATGGAATATCGCAATATCAGTCGGCAGATATTAAAAGGAGTCAGCAAGCACTTAGACTAGAATTATCAAGCTACGACTGGGGATTCGATATAGTCCCTGGATTTAGAACTGTTGATGATGAGCAGGGGTATTACTACTACATCATTCCAAATGGGAACGGCACTTGGGAAAAAACAGATCCGCGAATAGATCGTCAAAATTTAACAGAATATCAAAAAGAAACCCCAATTGATCTAAGAGAAGTAGTGCGCATTATCAAATATTGGAGAAAGGCTCATAACGCAGTATGTAAGCTTAATTCTTATGCACTAGAGACCACGGTTCTTGACTTTATAGATACTAATCCAATATATTCCAACTCTCGAGAATTTATAGAAAATTTTCTTCTTTATCTTTCAAAAGCAGTTTTAGGTTCTGTTCAAGATAGAAAGGGCATTCAAGGAGATCTTAATTCTTTGGATTATATAGATCGTTTAGAAATTCAGGAAAAAGCGATATACTACCATGACATGATAAAAGAAGCTAATAATTACGAATCTGAATCCATGAGTGAGCAAGCAATAAAATCTTGGACAAATTTTTTTGGAGACTGATCGATGAAGATAAGATTCGATATAGCTAAGCAAAACACGCCTGAAGCAATTCAATTATTGTCTGCACAAAGACATTTATATTCTCAAGCAAAATTTATAGAATTTTTTAGCTTTTTGTCAACATTAGCTCCAATTATTCTTGTACTTTTTATTAAAAATAGAATTTGTATTCAGTTCATTACAATCATCATCACTGTGGTTTCTCTCCTACTAACTCAGTGGTCAAAAGATAAAATAAAAAACGCTACAAGAATTCAAGAAAAGTTTGACACTCTTATATTTGGACTAAATTGGAATAAAATATTAGTTGGCAGAGAACCGAGCCCAGAGATTATTAATAAGTTCTCACAAAATAAAAATCAAGGTGAGTTAAAAGATTGGTATCCTAATCCGAATTTAGATTCAGCTAAATTAAATATAATTATTTGTCAAAGGAGTAATGTAATCTGGAATATACAGCTTCATAAAATATGTAGCAATGTTATAGGTGGATTACTTTGCATGTTTCTTCTGCTTATTATCGCTGGCATTACTTTTAAAGATTATATGTGGGGACATGTTATGGATGCTGCTATCGTTACTACAATTCCAATTGTTATCAAATTTATAAACTATTGGATCACTTTTAAAGCTTTACTAGATGCAGAAACTCAACTAATTAACCAGATAGATGATATTATTCACTCTATAGATAAAAATAGATATTCAATTTCTGTTAAAGATTTAAGGTCTATTCAAGATTTTATATTTGTTAATATTAGATCTGCAACTATTTTAGTTCCAAATTGGCTTTACTTTGTTACCAAGAAAAGCCATGAAGAAGCAATGAAATCTTCTACTAAAAGTATTGCTGATAATTTAAAAAGACATTCGAAACATTAGGATTATGGTGTAATAACATGTGCTGGATCTTGTTAAAATAATCTTATAAATTGTCGTCTAACCACTTATTGACACTATGTTGAAGGTTATTTTATTAATGCTTCTAGTTCGACCATAACGGACGATGATAGTTAATTGAAAGTTACGGGTTAGCCACTACTAAAAAAGATAGCCTTTCTTGGTGTAAAGCGAACTCCCTGAGTTGTAGTAAATCTAAACTCAGGGAGTTTTGCTATTCTTTCAGCTAAAATAAAACAACAAGTATTAAGTGAATATTTCCAGTGAACTTCATCCATGTTACTTATGAAAAAGTATGGAATTAACGTACGCAGCAAAGACGTTTTAAAGAGCAGGTTAAAAGCAAGAGTTCCAAGCATCTATATGTGTGCTTATAAATATAAAGTATACGTATAAATTGAAAATGTGATTATTACATGCTATTATACTTACAAATGTGTTTATTAAACACGCTTAGTATGCATAAGGAGGAACACTAATGGAAATTATCACATTTTCAGCTATAAAGGGCGGCGTTGGTAAAACTACCCTAGCTTTTAATTATGGTGAATGGTTAGCCAAAAATGGCAAGCATGTTTTATTTATTGACTTAGACCACCAAAGTAATTTAACCCAGACTTACAACATTTACGACAATCAAGACACCGTTGGCAACATTTTCTTAGATCGAGGGAAAGTCAAAATACATGAAATAAGTGCTTGTATTAGTCTAATTGCCGGAGATATGCACCTTGACGATATTGAGCGTACCATTGAAAATAAGACTAACAAAAACATGTTCCTCTACATGTGGTTGTCAGATAATTATGAACGTTTAAATTTAGGAAAATTTGAGTATATCATTTTAGATTGCCACCCAGATTTTTCTACTGCTACCAAAAATGCAGTCATCATCAGTAATGCTATTCTTAGTCCAATCACGCCCAGTGAACACGGGTATAATGCAAAATTTAACCTAGAAGAAAGAATTAACGAGTTACGCAAAGAAGCCATTGATTACTCTACTAGAAAATCTTATGTCACGACCAAATTATTTTTTATCGCCAACATGATTAAACACAACACAAGATCATCTCGCGAGTTATTAAAAGCCTTAAAAGGCGATCCCAGTGTATTGGCTACAGTTCCAGAAAAGGAGCTATTCAATCGTTCAACGTTGGATAAGAAATCTCTTTCAAAAATGGCTGAAGACCACAAAACATATATTGATCAACATGAATTTTTTGATAGTATGGACAAAACATTTAATGAAATCACGGAAAAATTATAAATATTTCGTACACGTATTAATCACATGTATACTCAATACGTGCGCATGTGAATTATAAAGGAGGACTACCTATGGCATTCGATCCAGAGAACAAAAACATAAAAAAAGCACTACAAAAAAATGAAACAGAACAGCCAACTGATACTAAAGATAAACTTGTTATTCCTGTTTTTAAAGATGAAGAGGAACGTACCAAGAACTATACCTTTTCACTTCAACCTAGCGCACGCAAAAGACTTGACGGTCTGGCCAAAGAACATAATTTTAAGTCTGCCTCCAAATTTTTAAATGAGCTCATAAAAAATATGTGATGTCACTTTAAGGGGGGGAGTTGTTATGGGAATTCCAATAAGTGTTATATTTTTGTTTACCAGCCTTATTGTCTTTTGGATAATCCCAGCCATTGGAATTGCAAAAAATCACCTGGTAGATGACCGCTTTTTTATTCGACAGTGGTTATTTCCAATGCAGTATTGGTTACAGCTATTATTTGAAAGAATCAGCGGTAACCGTCGTATTGTCGTAAGAATTTTACAGATAATGTCTCTGTTTATCACGTATTTTTGCGGGTTACTTATGCTCCTCGTGTTTAGTGCTTTTGATATTAATACAGCCAAGCATTTTAGTGTTTTTATATTATTTGAATATTTACTGGTATCTTCTATCGCCTACTGGTTTCAACCAAAAGCTGGCAAAATATACAAGACCAAATAAAGTTGCCGCTAGGTAAGCGCTATGCTAGACTAAGATTAATTTAACAACCGAATAAAGAGATCAAGCTAAACAGAAAAATCCCCGATTCACGAGGAATCAGGGATTTTGGGTTTAGCAAGTAGCTGCTAGAAAGCTACTTAGATTCAGTCGATTTTCACCGGCAAGTTAAAATCGACTGAACATTGTTCTTAATTTGTAGGTTAATTATACCGCAAACCAGTCCCCAAGGACAAGTGAAGGATAGTTAAAAACAAATTGAAGTCAATGGACTAAGTAGCTAACCGAAGCTATTTAGTCCATTTTTTGTTGTTAGAAATTAAAAAAGTTGCCGAATGGGCAACCAAGAATAGACACATGCTGATGAATTACAAAGCCCTCACCGCTAAATGAATGCTTTGTAATTCAGTTAGAGCATATCAGATTTGTATTTTAAAGCAAATCAAATGTTTTAGCAACTCTCTTTTGAGACAGCGTGTGTCAGTCGAGAAAGGGAGTTTTTATAATGGATCAAACAAATTTCAAGTTTTATCAAGCTGATAACGTTTATGGGGCCTTGTTCTTCCAGTTTCCAAAAGTATTGATGTATAGCCAGCAATATCGAGGATTAAGTGATGCCGCTAAGCTAGCTTACATGGTACTAAAAGACCGGCTAGAGTATTCTTTACGCAATCACTGGATTGATGAGGAAGGGCACGTCTACTTTATTTTTACCAATCAAGAACTTAAAGATTTATTCGACTGCTCAAATGATAAGTTAGCAGCCGTTAAAAAAGACTTGGAACGTGCAGGACTACTTTATCAAAAAGCCATGCATTTCAATCCCAAAACTGGCAAAAACGAACCCAATCGACTTTACCTGGCCGAACTAGATATGCAGTCAACTGACGTCTATTTACGCGGTGAATATGCTCAAAAAGAGCCGCAAACCCTTGCTACGAGCGAAAATCCGAAAATCGGACGTTCGCGGGAGACCGTTGGAACCCTTGCTACGAGCGAAAATCCGAAAATCGGACGTTCGCGAAAGTTCGTTGACGACACCCCGCAAACCCTTGCTACGAGCGAAAATCCGAAAATCGGACACGATCTATATAAAGACTCTAAAAACATAGATACTAATAGATACAATATAGATACTCAAAAGTTGGACTTTTCCACAGCCCAATTCTCACCAGCAGAACTAGAAAAGCAAAACAAGGATTTGGTGAACCATGCTAATGACTTCTTAACTGATGAAGACAGTGGCTTACCGGTTTTCTTAGAACCCGAAGCCGTGCAATTACTAAGTTTCTGGTGCCGCACTCCGCAACAAATGCGGCGCTTCATTGGCATTATCTTAAATGCTAAGTACCGAGTTGAAAAAGATCATCAAGATATTGGGGTTCTAATCCCGCTTGACGACGAAGAACTAAAACCTTTGATGACTAAAGCCCTGAGACGCTACTTTAACGCCCTAAGAAGCAATGAGAAGCATATCAAGAACGTGGAGAACTACTTATACGGCACCATGCAAAACCTATTTGCGATTTGGTGGAACCAACAAGCGGCTAAAGAATATGCGGCCAAACACCCCGAAGAAGAAAAGTCGGCCGACAACGATAACAGTGGGTTGTACTACTAGTCCTAAAAGGCTACAAAATCCTTTCTAAGCGGTTTTAAGACTTACTAGCCTATTTATACTTAAGTTAGATTTAAATGGCTTAAACAGAAGAACAGGGGCTTTTAAATAAGTGTCAGAGCTAACTAGCTCAAAAGTTCAGCCTTTAGATCAATGCCAACCTCAAGTGGTCTGAGGCCAGGGTTTTATCCGTTGATCAGATACTCAAAAGGTAGTATAATGGTAGTAGCAAATGAAAGGAGATGAGACAATCATGGCAGTTAAGGAAAAGAAACGGGTCCAAGTCAAGATTGATAAAGATTTGGCCGATGATACCGAAGCAGTTTTAAGCGAATTGGGCTTAAATCCAACCACGGCCATTAACATGTTTTACAAGCGGAT
>NZ_CP134163.1 GCF_032197885.1 Levilactobacillus namurensis
ATGCGTGACAAGGGTGACGAAACTGTAAGGTTTTCATTTGATCAATTAAAAGAATTAAGTGCATATAAACCTACAGCAAATAACCGATTTATTGACGATATTGAAAGTACTTATCAAAAAATTTTAGGCTTACGCTTTGGAAGGCGTAGTAAAGATGGGCTGCATCGTGAATTTTTTGTTATGTTTACCGAATTTGAGATAAACGGCCATGCTGATGATCCTTATGTTGATATTAAAATTTACCCCAAAGCTATAAAATTATTAAATGAGCTGGAAAGTTGGGTTCGTTATGCTTTATCAGAATTCAGAGATTTAAAAAGTAGCTACGCAAAAACCATGTTTCGGTTACTAAAACAATTTAGAACTACTGGGTACGCTTACTTTTCAGTTGCAGACTTTAACGAGCTATTAGATGTCCCTAAAAGCTATAAAAGTAGCAATATAAATCAATCCGTTTTAAAACCCATCAAAGAGGAACTTACGCCTCTTTTTAGAGGCCTAACGGTTAGAAAAAAATATGGTAAAGGCCGCGGAAAACCAGTGATTGGGTATTCTTTTACTTGGAAGTCTGAAAAGAAAAACGCTAATGACTTCTCACAAGGTCAATTTCAAGATGAACGTCAAAAACTCTTTAACATTCAGCATAATGGTGAATTAACAGAACAGGAAAAATGGCGTGCCATTGATAAAGTTAAGGGGTTAACTCTAGGTTCTACTGAAAAGCAAGCATTGGCTGTCAAACAAGCCGAACATGATAAAAAAATAAGAGATCAAGCACGAAAAGAAGCACTTGCTGAACTCCGAAAGGGGTTTGGGAATCATGCCTAAAACTATTAGAGAACTTGCTGATGAGTTTGGTGTATCAAAACAAGCCATTAGGGAAAAAACTAGATGCAAACTTTAGTTGTTGTTAATTCGGGATATTTGCCGTTAAAGCAACATTCATTGGTGGCAACAACCAGAACCAAATCAATTATAGTTTAGCTTGAAGATTGATACCTATTTTAAAAAACGACAAGAACGACAACCAAGTTTAAGCTTTGCTTGTCGATTGGTGTTCTTGTCGTTTTTAACTTATAATTTAAGGCGGATTAATTAGGTGGTGAAACTATTGGGCAAGACTATTCGACAACTTTCAGAAGAATTGAAATTATCAAAACAAGCTATTAATCAACGTATTAATAGTATTAATGGCTTTCGAAGCAAACACACTTATAAAGTCAAAAACCATCTAGAAATAGACAACCAAGGCGTTAAAATGCTTGCTAATTTCGACAAGCAAAAACAACAAGAACGACAAACAAATCGGCAAGCTGAAAACGACAAGGACAAAAATTACAGATAGCAACGGTTTCAGAAAACCATCGATTAAAAGAGCACGTTCGGAAATTGAGCGGCTTGCTTTGAACCTTCTAGTGCAACTCAACAGCAACAATCAAACGACAAGGACGATGCCTTGTCGAATAACGCTAATACCCGTCACAGCAAGGATAAAAACGACAAGCAAAATGAAAATAGAGTTACTGAATATAATAATAGGCAAAAAAAAGTATCTAAAAACAAAGTCAATAATAGTTGGTGGCGTTTTTGGTAGTATTTCTACTCCTTTCATCAAGCCATCAGGAATCTAACCCAGAAATAATTGACAAAGAGCCCATTTTCCTACCGCCTTGGATAGTTATAAGAAGCAAAAAAATTCTCATACTATTTGGCTGCCAGTGGTAATTTAAAGAAGATAAAAGTCGATACAGCGTAAATAATTAAAATCGGAATCAGTAACATTCCATAGGTGATGGGCCACGTCAAAATGGTCATTAAGGCAGTGCCAACTGTATTTAAAATTACTAACGTTTTCCTGGTTAGTTTAAATGAATGCCACATTAAAAACCACCAGTAGACCAATGAAACAAGTAGCGCAAAGCTTCCCAATTCAGCTAATGACAATTTTTATTTATCTCCTATAAATTGTTTTTACAATCTACCAACACTCTATTGTTTTTCGACATTTTTAATCCTCCAATTGAATAAACTGGCCTTATACATGTGAACCCCTATTTTTTGTTTATTAAGTGTAGTTACATAATAAGCATTCTTATTTGTCCCGCCTTGAAAATCTGACGTATCTTTGCAGCGAGTGGAATTGGATAAACTAATTAAAAATTTGTAAGTTGTTTTATCATTTGAGATTCTTTTAAGTTCTTTTGTATTTCTTGCCTGGATAACTCTATTGACCTTTGTGTTTACTTGATGTGTTACGTAGACGTCTGAATTTAGATAAATCCCCCCAAAAAAATAAGTGCAACTGCTATAATAGCAAAGACAAGTAACTTTCTCTTTTTCATATTCAGTGACCCCCCTTAAGCATATAAGTCTACTCTGTTAGACCATAAAAAGCATCCACTGCCTTAACTTTTCTACATTAGTTTAGTATAAAGAAAACTTTGAAACTTAGCTTCATCAGTAAAAGAGGGTCACAACTTAACAATTGTGTCGCTTTTTTTGTGCCTTATAATTAAAGGTGTTAAAATACGTCATAACTTACCACCATAAAGCAGTCCAATTAATTTATTGACTTCTAAGTAAAATACCAGGAGTTTTGCTATGAGTTAACTATGATCCTAGGTGGTCACTAAAACATTCCTTAATTTAGGGTCTATAAGTCTCAAATCGCCCCTCAAAAACATTGAAAGAATAGCCCCCAATATCTATAATGTAGATATTGGGGGCTATTTTAATTTATTTTTTTATAAGTGCCCCTAAACTATAGCTATTGATTCAAGATTTCATGGGAGCCAGTTGCAACCAATAACAAAATCAATTCATCATGATCTAGCTGATAAATAACAATCCAGTTGTCATAATTTTTACCATAGTTTCCATATCTGGCAGGGTGAAATTCACGATAGCCACGCCAATTTCCTTTTAATGCATGATCTTTAATCTGTTTCAAAATAAGTACATCTTGTTCAACAATTGCTTCTAAGCAAGGCTTCAAGACAGTTATTGGGAAATGTTTTTTGACTAGTTTTTTTAATTCACGTTCAAAAGATTTGGTCTGTTTAATTTGCATCTAACTTATCGATCCAATCTTCAAAGTCAGTCAATGAACCAATGTTTTTGACCTGCCCTGTTTCTGCTTCTTTTTTAGCGGCTAAGGCTTCCGGAGAATCTAAAAAGCTGACTAATCGAACTTCATTATTGGCCGCTTTAACTAACGATAAGCGTATATACTCAGAAACGGTTAGCCCTTGTTTTGCTAGATTAGCTTTAGCCCGTTCACTAATGTCAGGTGTTACACGAGTTGAAATTGTCTTGTTTTTAATAATAGTATTACTCATTCTAATCCGCCTCCTTTAAGTTTACCATCGTACTACATCATAATATTCGATTTTTAGGTTTTCTGCAACTAAATTAATTTTAAAGTAAAGGAACTAACAGCTTATGCAACAAGTTGTCTTACCCATCAAAGATTCAAACGTTCTTAAAGAGGTTCAAGATACCTTACTCAACAACTTTAAAGCTGGCCGACGTAACTATACGATTTTTCAGGTTGGTAAAGCGACGCTACTGCGAGTGAGTGACGTTATGGGCTTAAAACAGGCCGATATTTTTAATCCAGACGGTTCTATTAAACAAAATGCGTTTATTCATGACCGAAAAACTGGTAAACCTAATACCTTGTACCTTAAACCTGTTCAAACAGAGCTCTTATTGTACCATCAATGGCTGCTTGATCATAAGCTGGATTCTGAATGGCTCTTTCCTTCAATTCAACACCCAGAACGCCATATTACTGAAAAACAGTTCTACAAAATTATGAGTAAGGTTGGCGATCTATTAGGAATTAATTATCTAGGTACTCATACGATGCGCAAAACTGGGGCTTATCGTGTTTACACGCAATCAAATTACAATATTGGCCTAGTCATGCACTTACTAAATCACTCAAGTGAATCAATGACTTTAGCTTATTTAGGCTTGGATCAAGCAAGTACAGAAAACATGTTGAACCAAATTGATTTTGGGTAAATTAGTTTGATTTTGTTGTCGCCAACGGCGACTTCTGATACAGGTTTTTAATGGGTCTAGCACAACATAGAATAAATTCTATGTGTAAGTGCGCATTGACCTCATTTTACTCGGCCTGCTGATAGCTATGAAATCAGGTTTTCCGTTATTGAATTGAATACATTTTTAATTCAATATATGCGTCAAAATCAACTAAATTTGCTATGCTTTAAATACTTAAAAACTATTACATATCCCACTGTTTTAAGCCAAATTTTTTTAATCGTTCTGTGCAAAGAATCTTTATGAGTTTGGTAACAAAATTGGAATAACGGTACTGTAAAATCTGTGAATCTAAATTGAAATCATTATTTTGATGTT
The DNA here is from genome assembly GCF_032197885.1 of Levilactobacillus namurensis. Classification (NCBI taxonomy): domain Bacteria; kingdom Bacillati; phylum Bacillota; class Bacilli; order Lactobacillales; family Lactobacillaceae; genus Levilactobacillus; species Levilactobacillus namurensis. The sequence continues at coordinate 4,390 of NZ_CP134163.1, forward strand.
AGGAGTAATCAAGATGGACGAAAAGAAAGTATTAAAAACCATTGATGAAATGCTTGCTGATCCTTGGCAAGTTGATATTCAAGAATTGTTTGAAGCTTCTTTCAATGAACCTGACGAGATCAAAAAGAATTTGTATGATTCCCTGTATACTTATGTTTTGCAGAAAAGACAAGAAGATATTATTAATCGTCCTGGCTTCGTTATTTAGCCCTCTAAAAGCCTGCTGAGGGCTTTTTATTTTTGCTTTGGTATAAATATATATAAACAGTCTCAAAATCGCTAGAAACGAGAAATAAGGCCCTTAAAAACGAATATAGCAGTTAGATTCTTGGTGAGATTCAGAAAAACTAACTGTTTGCTGTCAATGGTAGCGGACGAGCGCAGCGTGGGAGCATAAGGAATTGACAGCTCTTAACCAGTCTTTACACTGAAATGGCGAAAGCTAAAGTTTCTACAAAACTTTGCTTTCCTGCCTAACGGCGAGTGAAAAAGCGGTCAAGCTGGCTCAGCTTGGACGGGGTTCGGGGCGTCAGCGCCCGAATTAATGTGGCTTGCCACACCTTTTAAGCAACGAACGAAGTGAGGCGCAAAGAGCGTAGCGAATGAAGTTTAATGTGAGCCTGTTTTTGGGCTCACTCCTTTGTATTTTTGTTTTAGATTTTGATCTTGTACAGTGGTGCCTCTTTTAAACCTCTTTTATAAACCTCTTTTAAACCTCTTTTAGACCCCCTTTTAGCCTTACTCTCCCAGGGAATACAGGAGTTTATAGATAGAGTTTTGTCTGTTTATAGATAGAGTTTTGTCTGTTTATAGATAGAGTTTTGTCTGTTTATAGATAGAGTTTTGTCTGTTTATAGATAGAGTTTTGTAGTATTATATATTCATAAAACCATATTCATTAAAAGAGGTGCTTCATTTGAGTAATGAAATTGTTAAATATGATCCTGAATTAAATACAATCCCACTTCGAAAATTCACTCCTGTTGAAATGAATTTATTCTTCTCAATAGTTTCTAGA